>JAUMYI010000260.1 GCA_030528705.1 Comamonadaceae bacterium
CGCATCTGGTGGCGCATGTCCGACCACCTGCCGCTGGTGGCCAGCTTTCGCTTCGATCAATAAGGCAACGCTCTGCGGCGCGCGCCGCGCGGCGCACATCATTGAGAGCAGTGCAGAACAAGTCTCTCGCGCACGGCGCGGGGGCTGCGGGGGCTGATTCAGCGTTGCCTTAGCCGCCTCGCTGCAACGCATCGGGCGGCTGCGCCAGCCCGGCACAGCCCTCAGCACCGTCGCTGCGCGGGGCCAGCCACACGGGCAGCATGCGCCAGGCCATCAGGGCGAAGGCGGCGCACCACAGCGCTGCGGCCAGGCCCAGCCAGAGCGTGGCCGGTGCAGCCGTGTAGGCCAGCTGCCGGCACAGCGCGCCCAGCAGCAGGCAGGCCGCGCCTGCCGGCACCCAGGGGCGGCCTGCCTTGTCCAGACCACTGTGGGTGTAGCCGGCGATGACCATGACCACGAACACCGCCAGCCCCATGGCGCCCACGGCCAGCAGGTGCCAGCCCGCGCCTGGGGCCAGGCTCAGGCCCGGCATTTGCAGGCCCAGTCCGGCCAGGCCCAACAGACCGTAGCCCGCCGCCATGCAGGCATAGACCAGGTACAACAGCAGCGGCCAGCGCGTCAGCAACGGGCGGCCCACGTGCCAGCCGCCCATGGCCGGCAGCGGCGCCCCGTCCCAGTGTTCCTGCGCCCAGTGCGCCAGCGCGTACAGCCCGATGCACCCCCGCGCCATGGTGCGCCGCGGCGGGCGCGCGAGGTAGGGCTCGGGCTGAGCGACGGGGGGCGTGGCCAAGGCACGGGCGGCCTGGGCGTCGATCGCGTCGTTGACCACGCGCATGGAAATGCGGCTCATGGCGATGACGATCAGGGCCATCAGCACGCCCAGCAGCGCATGCAGCCAGCGCATGGGGTACAGGCCGCGCAGCGCGTCTGCATAAAAACCTGCCGCCGCCGCGGCCATGAGGGCGATGGCCCACAGGAAGGAGAGGTGGCGCCGCTGCGCATCGCGCCACAGCGGCGGGGCCAGCAGCGCCGCCAGGCCCAGCAGCAAGCCCAGGTGCGCCAGGGCCGAGAGCGCCAGCGCCGCCTGCGGCCACCAGCCGCTGGCCCAGAAGGCCAGGCGCCCGGCCAGCCACAGCAGCGCCAGGCGGCGCACGGCGTGGGCGCTGGCCGGTGGAGTGCCAGTGAACTCGGGCACCGCCGTCAGCGCAAAGCCAGCGGTGGCAGCCAGCGCAAAGCCCAGCAGCAACTCATGCGCATGCCACACAAAGGGCCCGCCAGGCACGGCCGGCAGCGGCCAGCCCAGCAGCAGGAACAGGCCCCAGGCCGCCATCAGCCCCAAGGCAGAGAGCACGGCCAGCGCGAAAAAGGGCCGGAAGGGGCACAGCCACAGCGGGTGCGCCCAATCGGCCAGGCCGCGCCAGCACACGTCGCGCCAGCCGGGCTCAGGGGCAAGTCGGTTCAGCATCCATGCCTCTCGCGCGGCGGGGCCGCCACGGCCTGGCCGGTGGCCAACGGGGCAGCCGCATCGCCTGAACCGTCCGAATCCGCCAGATCGCCTGGCCCGGCCTGGGCCAGCGCGGGCAGGCCGAAGGCGGCGCGCACGACCGGCTGGGCCAGCAGCACGGCGCTTTGGCGGTGCACCCAGGCCTCACTGCGCTGGTCGGCGGGCAGGGGCAAGTCCAGACGCCAGCAGACGCGGCCTGGCTGACCGGCCATGACGAGCACGCTGTCGGCCAGGGCCACGGCCTCTATCACGTCGTGCGTGATCATCAGCACGGCCAGCGGGCGGCGCGCCCGCTCGGCCAGCAGCAGGCGGTGCATTTGGGTTTTCAGGCCAATGTCCAGCGCGGCGAAGGGCTCGTCCAGCAGCAGCAGCTCGGGCGCCAGCACCAGCGCGCGCGCCAGGGCGGCGCGGCTTTGCATGCCGCCGGAGAGCTGGTGCGGATACTGCGCCAGGGCCAGCGCGTCCAGGCCCAGCGCCGCGCCCATTTGGCGCGCAGCCTGCAGGCGCTGCGCACGCGGCAAGCCGCGCGCCTTCAGGCCCAGGGCAATGTTGTCCTCGATGCGCTTCCAGGGCAACAGGCGCGGCTGCTGGAACAGCATCACGCCGTGGGCAAAGCCGTTGTCGATGCGCCCGCTCTGCAGCGGCTCCAGGCCGGCGCACAGGCGCAGCAACGTGGTCTTGCCGCAGCCCGAGGGGCCCAGCAGCGCCATGCAGCGCCCCGGCTGCAGGTGCAGCGACACGCCCTGCACGGCCAGGCGCGGGCCCCAGGCGTGCGCCACGTCGTGCAGGCGCAGGCCATGCGGCGCGGCGGGCGCGGCGGAGGGGGCTGCGGGCATGGCGGCGCTCATGGCGCTGGCTCCCGCCAGCGCTCGATCTCACGCTTGATGGGCTCCAGCACCAGGTATTCCAGCGCCAGCAGCAACAGCACCACGGCGCCGATCCAGGCCAGCGTGGCGGGCATGTCCAGCTGCGCGCGGCTGGCCGCCAGCGCCGCGCCCACGCCGGTGCTGGACGAGAGCAGCTCGGCCATGACCACCACGCGCCAGGCGCTGCCCAGGGCCACCACCCAGGCCGGGAACAGGTAGGACAGCACGTGCGGCAGGTACACGTCCCAGACGCGGTCGCGACAGCGCAGGCCATAGCCTTGCGCCAGCTCGCGCCAGTGCGCCTCCAGCGTGCGCGCGCCCTGCAGGGCGCTGGCGAACACCACGGGAAAGCAGGCGATGAAGACGGTGAACACCGGCGTGCCATCGCCAGCGCCGAACCACAGCATGGCCAGCACCAGCCAGGCAATGGGCGGCGTGCCCATGAGCACCGTGACCCAGGGCCGCGCCAGCAGCGCGGCGGTGGCGAAGCTGCCGGCGGCCACGCCCAGC
>JAUMYI010000008.1 GCA_030528705.1 Comamonadaceae bacterium
ACACGCTCTATGCGCGCGGCGCGCGCCAGGCCGCATGCAGCAGCGCGGCGAGAAACAGCAGGCCCAGCAGCAGCACGATGGTCGGGGCCGGGGCGCTGTCGAGCAAGAAGCTCAGGTACACGCCCAGCAGCGCGGCGGCCACGGCGATGGCGCAGGCCAGCAGCAGCATGCGGCCAAAGGTGCGCACCAGCAGCAAGGCGGTGGCGCCCGGGGCGATCAGCAGCGCAATGGCCAGCACCAGCCCGACGGCCTTGAGGCTGGCCACCACGGCCAGTGAGACGGCCATCAGCAGGCTGTAGTGCAGCAGCGTGCAGCGCAGGCCCATGGTGTGCGCCTGCACCGGATCGAAGGCGTGCAGCAGCAGGTCGCGCCACTTGAGCGCCATCCAGGCGCTGATGCCCAGCGCGATGGCGCCGGCCTGCCACAGGTCGGCTGGCAGCACGCCCAGCGGGTCGCCAAACAGGATGTGCTCCAGATGCACGTTGCTGCGCACCCAGCCGTGCAGCAGCAGGCCCAGCGCGAACAGGCCGGAGAACACCACCCCCATGACCGTGTCTTGCTTGACGCGGCTGTTGCGGTGCACGTAGCCGGTGGCGGCGGCGCAGAACAGCCCGGCGGCAAAGGCGCCGGCGGCCAGCGGCAGGCCCAGCAGGTAGGCCAGCACCACGCCGGGGAATACGGCGTGGGCGATGGCATCGCCCAGCAGCGCCCAGCCCTTGACGACCAGCAGGCAGGACAGCAGCGCCGTGGGCACGGCGACGATGGCCGCGATCAGCAGCGCCTGGCGCATGAAGTCGAACTGCAGTGGTTGCAGCAGCAGCTCCAGCGTCATGGCTGCGCTCCCGGGGCGGGGATGGGCCGATGGTGCATGCGCCGCCGCGCGGCCAGCAGGCCGTGCTTGGGCGCGAGGGCGAAGGCCAGCAGGAACAGGCCGGTTTGCAGCAGCACGATCACGGCGCCGGTGGCGCCGTCGAGGAAATAGCTGGCATAGGCGCCCACCAGACTGCTGCCAGCGCCCAGCGCCACGGCGATGGCGATGACGCGGCCAAAGCGGTCGCTGAGCAGGTAGGCCGTGGCGCCTGGGGTGACGATCAGCGCAATGACCAGCAGCGCCCCTACGGCCTGCATGGCGGCTACGCAGCTGGCGGCCAGCAGCGCGAAGAACAGCAGCTTGAGCGGCCCCGGCCGCAGGCCCACGCTGCGCGCATGGCCTTCGTCGAAGAACAGCAGCATCCAGTCCTGCCACTTGAGCAGCAGCACCAGCAGCGTGATGCCGCCAATGAGCAGAATCTGCACGGTATCGCCCCAGGTGATGGCCAGCACATTGCCCAGCGCGATGCTTTGCAGATCCACGCGGCTGGGCCAGAGCGAGATCATGAACAGCCCCAGGCCGAAGAACAGCGTGAAGACCAGGCCGATGACCACGTCTTCCTTGAGTGCTGTGCGCTGGCGCAGCAGCACCATGGCGCCAGCGGCCAGCGCGCCGGAGAAGAACGCGCCCAGCGAGAACGGCAGGCCCAGCAGATAGGCGCCGGCCACGCCGGGCACGATGGCGTGCGAGAGCGCATCGCCGATCAGCGACCAGCCCTTGAGCATCAGAAAGCAGGACAGAAAGGCGCAGACCGCGCCGATCAGCGTCGTCACCAGCATGGCGTTGCGCATGTAGGCGTAGCCAAAGGGCTCGAGCAGCAGTGGCAGCAGGCTGGCGGCGTCGCTCATGGCTGTGGCTCCTGGGCCCGGGCCTGGTTGGCGCTGCCCGGCTGGGGCAGGCCGCGCACGCTGGAGCGGCCATCGACCAGCACCAGCGGGCGCTCGTCGTCGGTCATGATGCCGACCACGGCGCCGCTGCCGCCGCCGTGCGCCTGCGGCAGATCGAAGTGGCGCAACAAGCCGCCGAAGGCGCGCGCCAGGTTCTCATGGGTGAAGACCTCGGCCGTGGGGCCCGAGGCCAGCACCGTGCCCTTGATGAGCACGGTGCGGTCGCAAAACTCGGGCACGCTGCCCAGGTTGTGCGTGGACACCAGCATCACCCGGCCCTCGCGCTGCAGCGTGCGCAGCAGCGCGATGATGGCCTCCTCAGTCTTGACGTCCACGCCGGTGAAGGGCTCATCGAGCAGGATGACGCGCGCCTGCTGGGCCAGCGCCCGCGCCAGGAAGACGCGCTTTTTCTGCCCGCCCGAGAGCTCGCCGATCTGGCGCTTGCGCTGCGCCAGCAAGTCCACGCGCGCGAGCGCCTCGTGCACCGCGGCGCGGTCGGCGGCGCTGGGGCGGCGCAAAAAGCCCATGTGGCCGTAGCGCCCCATCATCACCACGTCCTCGACCAGCACCGGGAAGTTCCAGTCCAGCTCCTCGCTTTGCGGCACGTAGGCGATCAGGTTGCGGCGCAGCGCCTGCGGCACCGGCATGCCCAGTACCTGCACATGGCCCTGCGCCGGGCGCAGAAAGCCCATGATGGCCTTGAACAGCGTGGATTTGCCGCTGCCGTTGATGCCCACCAGCGCGGTGATGCTGCCGGTGGGGGTCTCGAAGCTGGCGTCGTGCAGCGCCGTGGTGCCGTTGCGGTAGGTGATGCGCAGCCCATGCACGGCGATGCCGGCGACCGGCGCGGCCGCCGCCGGCGGGGCAGGCCTGAGCATTGCCGCTGGCGTGGCCGCCGGCGCTGGTTGTGGCACGGCCTCGGCGGCGGGCATGGGCTGGCGTTGGGCGCTCACGGCGTCAGGCCCTTGGCAATGGTGTCACTGGTCACGCGCAGCAGATCCAGGTAAGTGGGCACCGGGCCGTCGGCCTCGGTCAGCGAATCCACGTACAGCACGCCGCCGTAGTGGATGCCGGCCTCGCGCGCTACCTGCTGCGCCGGCGCTGGGGAGATGGTGCTTTCGCTGAAGATGGCTGGGATCTTGTGTTCGCGCACGGCGTCGATGACGCGGCGCACCTGCTGCGGCGTGCCCTGCTGATCGGCGTTGATGGGCCACAGGTACAGCTCGCGCAGGCCGAAATCGCGAGCCAGGTAGCTGAACGCGCCTTCGCTGCTGACCAGCCAGCGGCGCTCTTGGGGCAGCTGCTCCAGCGTGCTGCGAATCGGGGCGATGGCCGCTTCGATGCGCTGCTTGTAGGCGCTGGCGTTGGCCTTGTAGGTGGCGGCATGGGCCGGGTCGTGCTGCACCAGCGCATCGCGGATGTTGTCCACGTAGACCATGGCGGCCGCAGGCGACATCCAGGCGTGCGGGTTGGGCTTGCCGGCGTAGGGCCCCTGGGCGATGTCGATGGGCGTCACGCCCTTGGTGAGGACGACGCTGGGCACGCCATCGAGGCGCTGGTAGAAGCGCTCGAACCAGGACTCCAGGTTCAGCCCGTTCCACAAAATCAACTGCGCGCCTTGGGCCCGCACCAGATCGCCCGGCGTGGGCTGGTAGCCGTGGATTTCCGCGCCGGGCTTGGTGATGGACTCGACCGTGGCCGCATCGCCGGCGACGTTGCGGGCCATGTCGGCAATGATGGTGAAGGTGGTGACGACCTTGAACTTCTTGGCTGGGGACGCCGCCGATTGCGCCAGCGCGGCGCCGCTGGCGCACAGGCCGGCCAGCAACAGGGCAGCCAGCAGCCAGGGCATGCGGCGCAGGCGCTGCAACAGGCCATGCAGGCCGCGGGGCAAGACAGGGAAAGCGAGGGATTCAGACATGGGCAGCTCTTGGAGAAAGGGATGGACGGAGGCAGACGCGCGCGAGGGCGCCGTGCATGGCTGGCTGGTGGCTGGCTGTGGCACTGTATAGCCAGTGCTAATCCATTCTAATATAGCTGCCGCTATACCGCTGGGCGCTACTGCGCGAAATGGGCGGCGGGCGCATGCAGAAGCTGCGAGGCAGGCAGCGGCCTGCCTCGCTGGCGCTCACGCCTCAAGGGTTGCTGCACTCAGGCACGGGCAGGCCCAGGGTTTCGGAGTAGAAGGCTTCGATGTCGGGCTCGAAGTCGTGAATCACCGGGTACCACGGCGTGGGCGCTTCCACGTCCAGCAGCGCGCCGCTCTTGGGGCAGTAGTACTCGCGGATGACCTGCCAGCCCTGCGTGGGCGACATCAGCTTGGGGTAGAGCTCGTCGAGCTTGTCCTGCGTGTCGCGCACGTAGACCACGGCGTGCAGCTTCCAGTTTTCCTTCCAGTCGCAGAACACGTGGCCGGCCTCGGATTTGATGACCCAGCGCTTGCTGCCTTTTTCCTGCACGACGTAGAGCTTGGGGCCCAGCGGCAGGATGATCTTGTCGTCCCACTGCACCCGCTCCTGCAAGATGGAGATGTAGGTCTGGAAACGCTCAGGGTCTTTGGGGGTGGACTGCATCTGGTGCAGGGTGTCGCGGTCGATGGTGCCGTCGATGAGGTCGGCAATTTTGGCGCGTTCGTATGCCATGTCGGTCTCCTGTTTCTTTCAAATGATGGCTTGGTTTGGCGGCCGCCCCAGGCGGGGCGGCAGCGGCCTCGCACGCATGGGGCAAGGCCTTATTCCTCCACGAATTGCACGATGTGCACGTCCGGCAGCTCGGAGATGTCCATGTGGTGCGTGGAGCCGTAGTGCGGGATGCCGATGTCTTCTTCGCGCAGCTGCCAGTCCTTGGGCAAATCCCAGAACTTGCGAAACGACTCCTCAAAGCGCGGGCCGAGCTTGAAGGACGAGGCGTACATTTGCTGCACCTGGGTGCCCGCATCCTTGGCGAGGATTTTTTCGCGCTCGGCTTTCATCCATTCGCGCGTGGGCACGGCGCGCGCCAGGCGCTGCTTGAGCATGTCCTGGCGCTTGGCCTGGGTGGCTTGCTCGTCGCAAGTCCAGGTGCCGTCGGCGTTTTTCTTGGCGATCACGCCGTAGATGCTCTCGGCAAAGCGCGGCAGGATGTAGCCGCCCTCCAAGTCGGCCACCACCGCCTGCGGGGCGCGGTCCAGCGGATCGCCAAAGCCCGGGCCGCCCTTCATGGTGTTCAGGTACAGGTCGTAGTCCTTGAACATGGCCTCGGTGGTGATGGCCTGCTTGTCGCGCTTGACCTTGGCGCCGGGGATGAGCTTTTCATAGCCGCGCTCGGCCGGGTCGATGTCGCCGCCCAGCGGGATGGGCTTGCCTTCGGCAATGATTTGCTTGAGGCCGGTCTCGTGCGCCTCGAAGCGGTAGCCCGAGGCGGCGGGAAAGCCCCCCATCAGGCCCCAGTCGCTGCTCATGTGGCCGTTGCCCATGAAGAACATGGTCCAGTCCTTGGCGTTCCAGACCAGGCGCAGGCTCTCCCAGCCGCAGCCGCCGCGGTATTTGCCGCTGCCGCCGGAGCTGGCCTTGATCTGGCGGCCCAGGTAGACCAGCGGCTCGGCCAGCTCCCAGATTTCCATGTCGCCCATGTCGCCTTCGGGGTTCCAGATGGCGGCGGCGTGGCTGATGCCGTCGGCATAGGCCGAGGCGCCAATGCCATTGGCCGCGCACTCGAAGCTGTTGACGGCGTGGATCTCGTTGTACTGGTTGAAGCCCCCGCCTTGCAGCCAGTTGGAGGTGTTGGCATTGCCGGCGTTGACTTCCTCCAGATAGCCGCGGCTGAAGTAGGCGCGCGAGAGGCCGCGCCACAGCGAGGTCCAGGTCGAGACCAGGAAGTGCCAGGCATACGAGAAGGCCACGCGCCGGTCGTCCGGGTTCATCCAGGTGCCCTTGGGCAGGCGGAACTCGGTGCCATAGGCTGCGCCGTCGTTGATCATCTCGGACGGAATCAGCGTCTGCGTCATCATCACCCAGATGCCCGAGGTGAAGCTGACCTGGTGGGCGTTGTAGGTGTGCCAGCCCCAGCGGCTGGAGCCTTCGAAGTCCAGCCGCCAGCTGCCATCGGCGCGGATGGTCATCTCCGAGGGCGAGTGCATGATGGTGTCGACCTTGGCGAAGTCCGAGGGCACGCGCACGTCCTCGTGGTTGTAGGGCACGTCCACGAAGCCGACCTGGCGGTAGGTGCCCGGCACCGTCATGGCCTTGATGCGGTTTTGCAGGCTCAGGCGGCCGTGCTCGACGGCCTCGTAGGCGAACTTCCAGTAGTTCTCGATGCCTTCTTGCTCGATCACCTCCTCGACCAGCTTGCGGATCATGTGGCAGCCGGCCACGCGGGTGCGCTCATCGAGCATCCAGTAGCGCGTGGTGCGCACCATGCGCTGGCTCTCGTGCAGCCAGTCGCGAAACAGCTCGTCGTTGGCGCCGATCTTGCGGCAGGTGATCGAATAGCCATCGCCAAAGCGTTGCACCTGGCCGGTGGACATGGAGCCGGGCCCCACCGAGCCGGTGTCGATCACGTGCGTGACGCCGCCGACCCAGCCCACCAGCTCGCCCTCCCAGAAGATGGGCACGATGGTGTGGATGTCGCAGGGGTGGACGTTGCCGATGAGCGAGTCGTTGTTGCAGAAGATGTCCTTGTCCTGAATGCCAGGGTTGCTCTCCCAGTCGTTCTCGATCATGTACTTGATGGCCGCGCCCATGGTGCCCACGTGGATGATGATGCCCGTGGAGGTCAGCAGCGAATCGCCGGCGGCGTTGTAGAGCGTGAAGCACAGCTCGCCTTCTTGCTCCACGATGGGGCTGGCGGCGATCTTCTTGGCCGTCTCGCGCGCATCGACCACGCCGGCGCGCAGGCGCGAGAACAGCTTGTTGTAGAGGATGGGCTCCTTGTCGCGCAGGCTCATCTGCTCCAGCCCGGCGTAGTGGCCGCTCTTGCGGGTGGCGGCCATGATGCGGTCGCGGTGCTGCTTGAGGGTTTCGCCGCCGCGCACGATGCCGCGCATCGCTTCATTGGGGTTGATCTTTGTCATGGTGAAAACTCCTTGTCGAATGCAGTCCAGATGCGGGTTCAGACTTCCTTGAGGTGGAACAGGCGGTGGCCATCCAGCCAGGTCTCAAAGCCATCGGGCACCACGAAGGTGGTGGCGTCGGACTCGATCACCGCCGGGCCGGTGATGCGGTTGCCCGGCTTGAGTGACTCCATCTTGTAGAGCTGCGCATCGACCCACTTTTTCTTGCGGTAGAACTTGCGCGTGCCCAGATGGGCGCTTTTCTCGGGGATCTCGCTGCCCAGCTCCTCCTTGGGGATGCGTGGCTTGGGAATGGGCACGGTGCCGCGCATGATGGCGCCCGTCACCGAATAACCCAGCTCGGGCGAGCGCGCCGACTCCGAATACACCCGGCCATAGGTGTCGTTGAAGGCCTCCTCCAGCGCCAGCCAGTCGTTCTCGGTGGCGGCCTTTTTGATGGGTGACTCGATCTCCAGGTCGTTGAGCTGGCCGCGGTACTGCATGCGGTAGCCCGGCGTGAGTTCGACCTGATCGGGCGTGTAGCCGTTGAGCTTGAATTCTTCGAGCACGCGCTCGGTCAGCTCGGCCCAGGCGTCCTGCAAGGTCTTGGCCGCGGCAATGCGCTCGGCCTCGCTGGCATCGGTGGCCAGATTGATGTCCAGGCTCTTGTCGTAGCGGTATTCAAAGTCCGCCGCCGCGCAGCCAAAGGCCGAAAAGCCCGCCGCCCAGGCCGGCACGATCACGTCCTCAAAGCCAAGCCCCTCGGTGTAGCCGTAGGTGTGCACCGGGCCTGCGCCGCCGTAGGAGAAACACACGAAGCTGCCCGGGCTGTAGCCCTTGCCCGAGATCATCGAGCGCAGGTAGTCGCGCAGCTCCGCATCGAGCAGCTCGATCACGCCCGCGGCCGCGTCCTCCACGCTCAGGCCCAGCGGGTCGGCCAGCTGCTTTTTGATGGCGTCCCAGGCGCGCTGCTTGTCCAGCTTGAGCGCGCCGCCCAGGAAGTTGTCCGGGTTCAGATAGCCCAGCACCATGTGGCAGTCCGAAATGGTGATGGTCTCGATGCCGCTGTCGGCCCAGCACACGCCCACGCGGTAGCCGGCCGAATCGGGCCCGAGCTTGATGGCCTTGGTGTAGGGGTCGATGCGGATGAAACTGCCCGCGCCTGCGCCCACCGAATCCATCGCCACCAGCGGCAGCGAGAGCACCAGGCGCGCCATGTCCGGGTCGTTCTTGATGGTCATCTCGCCCTGCGTAATCAGCGCCACGTCAAACGAGGTGCCGCCGATGTCCGAGCAGGCAATGTTCTTGTAGCCCAGCACCTCGCCCAGGTACTTGGCGCCGATCACGCCGCCAATCGGGCCGGAGACGATGGTGCGCGCCAGCTCCTTGGCCTTCCAGGAGATCGTGCCGCCGTGCGTGGCCATGACGCGAAAGTCGAACTTCGAGCCCTTGTCCTTGAAGGCCGTGGTGATCTTGTTGAGCGTCTGGCGCGAAGGCTCGGCCGCGAACGCCTCCAAGATGGTGGTGTTGGTGCGGTGCGATTCCTTGCGCACCGGGTAGTAGTCGGTGGAGGCGAACACCGGAATGTCCTTGCCGCTTTTCTTCACTTCCTCCTGCACGATGTCGCGCACGCGCCGCTCGTGCGCGGGGTTCTTGTACGAGTGCAGCAGGCTGATGACGATGCCCTGCACCTCCTGCTCGATCAGCTCCTTGGCGGCCTTGCGGGCGCTGGCCTCATCGAGCGGGATCACCACCGTGCCGAACATGTCCACGCGCTCGACCACTCCGCGTGTCAGGCGCCGGGGCACCAGCGGCTCGTCGTAGTAGTGGGTGTTCAGGTGCAGCCGGTCTTCATAGGCAAAGCCCAGGTAGGCCTGCACGGCGCGGCCCATGCGGTGAAAGTCCTCGCAGCCGGCATTGACGATCAGGCCGGTCTTCAGGCCCTTGCGCTGTACCACGCGGTTGAGCATGGCCGTGCCAGAGTACACCCCGGTCTGCAACTGCGGCAGCGCGCTTTCGAGCTGCATGCCCCACAGCCCCAGCGCGTCGATGCTGGACTCGATCAGCCCGCGCGCCTCGTTGTCCGGCGTGCTCTGGGCCTTGCCCACGACGAACTCGCCCTTGCTGTCGACGAAAAAGGTATCGGTCATGGTGCCGCCGGCGTCGATGCCCAGCACCTGCACCTGCCGTGATGGATTGGCGGTTTTGCTCATGTTGTCTCCTGATAGCGAAGTGGTAGAGCGCGCCAGGCCGGGGCCTGGCGCCACCTGCCGCAGCCGGACAAGCCGCTGGCAGGTCATTGGCCGCTGGCCTTGCCCGCTTGCCTGACTGGCGGCGCGGGCGGCACCTGTGGCTGGGGGTGAAGCTGCAAGCGCCGTGCCATCTGCTGAGTCGCTCAGGGAAAGCCCCAGGCTTTCCCAATGGCTGGCAGGCGCGCGTTCCGGCCTGCAGCGCAGGCCGGCGCTGTCTTGCTGTACGGATTTCGCCGGACAACTGTCCGGTTTCCGGACACTTTCGGCGGCCTGCCTGGCATCAGGTGAAAACCCGATTGCCGATCTGCGGCCTGCTGGGCAGACTGGCCGGCCAAGAGAGGCAGAGGCGGCCACTGCAGGCCGCCCAAAAAGCCAGAGACGGCACAGGCGTAGGCCCAGCGCCCGTTGCAGCGGCCCGCGCGCCCAGCTCCCAGCGCCAATGCCGTGCTCTGAGCGGGAGAACCCTATGCACAACCCCCAGACCAGCGTGCGCTCGGCGTGGGAAGACTTCATGAGCGACAGCCCCATCAGCGCGGCAGTGCGCCCCGTGGTGCTGGCGTCGTGGAAGCGTTCACGCGCGCAGCAGGCCCCAGTGCAATCGGCCCGTACCCAGGTACTGGATTTGCAGGCCCGGCGCGCGCTTTCATTGCAAAGCGCCGAGCTGCTGCGCGTGGCCGATCCAGTGCTCAAGCAAGCGCAGAAATGGCTGGCCAGCAGCCAGTCCATGCTCATCCTCTCTGACATGCGGGGCGCAATATTGCGCGCCACCGGTGACAGCCGCACCCTGCTGCAAGGCCAGGAGATCGGCCTGCAACAAGGCGGCTGCTGGCGTGAGAGCGACATCGGCACCAACGCCATTGGCACGGCGCTGGCCGTCAATGCGCCGGTGCGCATCCACGCCTTCGAGCACTTTTGCCAGCACGTGCAGCCCTGGAGCTGCGCCGCAGCGCCAGTGCGCGACCCCGATGGCGGGCGTCTGCTGGGCGTGGTCGACATCTCCAGCGCGGCCGGCTACGCCAACGAGCACAGCCTGGCCTACGCCACCGTGCTGGCGCAGCAAATCCACGGCCAGTTGCGCCAGCTGCGCCAGCAGCAGCACCAGTGCATCCTGCAGCACCTGCTCGATCAGTTGATCCACTGGCAGGGCCGCGCCGTCATCGCTTTCGATCACCTGGGCCAGCTCATCCACAGCAATGCCCCGCAGGCCTTGCGCGACACCCCCTTGCAAGCAGATTTGGCCGCCGATGCCCAGGGCCGGCTGGCGCTGCTGGCGCGCACCCCGCCAGCGCAATGGCTGCCGGCGCTGCAGACACTCTGGCCCGAGGCCCATTGGCACGTCGTGCACAGCGGGCACGAGCCCATTGGCGTCTGGGCTGCGCTGCCCCAGCGCATGCGCCGCAGCCAGCGGGCGGGGCCACAAGATGCCGCATCAGGTGCGCCCGCCGCCGGTTGCGCCACAACAGGGCAGGCGGGCGCGGCCACACCGGCCGTGCACTGCGCCCCTGCAAGCTGGCAGCGCCCGCAGGCCTTCAATGCCCTGGTGGGCCACAGTGCGGCGCTGCGCTGCGCCATCGAGCAGGCCGCGCAAATCGCCCAAGCTGGCCTGCCGGTGCTGCTCGAAGGCGAGACTGGCACCGGCAAGGAATTGTTCGCCCAGGCCATCCACGCCGCCAGCCGTGGCCAGCAGGCGCCCTTCGTGCCCGTCAATTGCGGCGGCCTGCCGCAGGAGCTGATCGGCAGCGAAATCTTTGGCTACGAGCGCGGCGCCTTCACCGGCGCTGCGCCCACGGGGCGCGCCGGCAAGCTCGAAGCGGCCCATGGCGGCACGCTGTGCCTGGACGAAATCGGCGAGATGCCGCTGAACCTGCAACCCTACCTGCTGCGCGTGCTGGAAGACCGGCAGGTCTGGCGCATCGGCAGCCACAGCGGCCGCGCCGTGGACGTGCAGCTCATCGCCATGACCAACCGCGACCTGGAGGGGGAAATCCAGGCCGGGCGCTTCCGCCAGGATTTGTTCTACCGCATTGCCGTCACGCGCCTGCGCATCCCGCCTTTGCGCGAGCGCGCCGAAGACATCCCCACGCTGGTGGCCCATTTCGCACGGCGCTGCGCCGAGAAAACCGGGCGCGCTTTGCCGCAGTTCACGCCTGCGGCCCTGCAGCGCCTGCAAACCCTGCACTGGCCCGGCAACATCCGCCAGTTGCGCAACACAGTCGAAAACCTGCTGCTGTGCGGCCCGCAGCAGGGCGGTTGCGGCTGGATAGATGCCGCCGATCTGCCCCGCGATCTGGGGCAGGTCGCGGCTTTGCCAGCCAGTGAGGCCGTGCCCGGTCAGGCCACGCCCGGCGCGTCGCATGGCGGCGCAGCGGCCGCATCGCCAGACAATCTGCAGGCGCTGGAGGCACACACCATGCAGCGCGTCATCGCCCAGTGCCAGGGCAACCTCTCGGCCGCAGCGCGCCAACTGGGCATTGCCCGCTCCACGCTCTACAGCCGCTTGCGCCGGCTGCGCTGAGCGCAAAGTGCATCACACGCTTTAAATTTGAAAGAATTATTTTGAAAACAAATACTTGCATCGGGTATTGAAATACGAGTCTGGAAATACAATCGGTGTCCGAACGTATCCAGGATCTGTGGGGCGCAGGCTGGCTTGCCTGCGCCCTGCAATTTTTCATGAGGAGATCAACCATCATGCCTTCCGCCGAGAATTCAGAGCCCACAGGGCAGCGGCCCATGCACTGGCACTGGGGCGCGGCCCTGGCCTTGCTGGGCGTGGCAGGCGCCGTGCAGGCGCAAACGCCGCCGCTGACCATTGATGAAACCTTCCGCAACGCGACGGCGCCCGACTGGAGCCTGCTGGGGCCTGTTTCAGGAGGCGCGTCCGACCCTGCCGTGCTGACGGCTGCCTCTGGCGGCCCGGACGCGCCCGGCGAAGGCTGGCTGCGCCTGACCAAGGCGGCGCAGGCGCAAGCGGGCACGGCCTTGTACAAACAAGCATTCAGCTCCAGCAAGGGCGTGGATGTGAGCTTTCAGTACGCCACCTGGGGCACGAACAGCGGCCGTGGCGGGGATGGCTTTACCTTCTACCTGATCGACGGCGCCGAGGCCGACCCGGTGGTCGGCGCCCGTGGCGGCAGCCTGGGCTATTCCTGGGGGAATTACGGGGCCGGGGTCAAAAGCGGTTACGTCGGCATTGGCTTTGACGAATACGGCAACTTCTCCCATCCCACATTCGGGGTTTGTGAGGTGGGCGCGAATGTGACGGAATGCGCGCGCCAGCAGCATCGGGTTGCGGTGCGCGGCTCCGGGCACCTGCTGGGCTTTGCGCCCGGCGATGCGCAGAACAAAACCACTGGCTTCAAGTTGTTGCACAACAAGATGCCGACGATGCCGCCGCCCGATACGACGATCTTCACGGGCAACCGCGATGGCGCCAAAAACGTGCGCATCGTCATCACGCCGGCCCCGGAGGTCAAGCTGACGGTCATCCTCGAAGGCCAGACCATCGTCGATCAGCTGCCGCTGACGCAGGCCAATGGCGCTCCCGTCGATGGCATGGCTGCTTTGCCATCCACCTTCAAAATGGGCTTTAGCTCCAGCACCGGCGGGGCCATCAACCACCACGAAATCCGCAACCTGACGGTGCGCCAGGCGCAGCTGGAGGCAATGCCCGACAGCTACAGCACGCCCCACGGGCAGGCCCTGGACGTGGCCGCCGCCGCCCCCAATGCCCTGGGCGCCAACGACTTGGGCATCCTGCCCGGGGCCGCGTATGCGCTGCAGGGCCAGGCAACCGGTGGTACGGCCGCTGTCAATGCCGATGGCAGCTTCCGCTTCGAGCCCGCGGCCGACTTTGCCGGCGAGGCCAGCTTCACCTACCAAGTCTGCAACCAGCCGGCCAGCAACCCGGCCAACTGCAAGACGGCCGTGGCTACCGTAATCGTGGGCCCCAACGCTCAGCCGGACGAAGCCACGACCACGGTGGGCCAGCCCGCCACCGGCAACCTGAAAGCCAACGACACGGTGCCGGCGAGCGCGAGCTACAAGCTCAAGACCGCCCCGAATGCGGCGCAGGGCACAGTCGACGTGCAGCCTGACGGAACCTACACCTTCACGCCGGCGGCAGGCTTCTCTGGCGATGCCAGCTTCAGCTACGAAGTGTGCTCTGGTCCGAACCACACGGCGCCCTGTGCAGAGGCCGCAGTGACCGTCAAGGTCAACCCCAAGGCCGAGCCTGACAGCTACAGCACGGTGCAAAACACCGAGCTGCCCGCCGATGCCGCGCGCAACCTGGGCGCCAACGACGCCAAGCCGGGCAACGCCAAGTTCTCGCTGGTGACGCCGCCTGTGGCAGCGCAAGGCACGGCCACGGTCCACCCGGACGGCACCTTCAGCTTCAAGCCTGCGCAGGACTTCGTCGGTGATGCCACGTTCAGCTACAAGGTCTGCAACGAGGCAGGCACGCATTGCAGCGCAGAGACGAGCGTGACGGTGAAAGTCCAGCTCCAAGAGCCGAGCCCGCAGGACGACACATTCACGACCACGGTGGGCCAGCCTGTCAACGGCGACCTGAAGGCCAACGACACGGCACCGGCAACCGCAAGCTATGGCCTGGTGGGCGGCAGTGCCACGGGCGGCACGGCCACGGTCAATACCAATGGCACTTTCAGCTTTGAGCCTGCAGCCGGCTTCTCTGGCGATGCCAGCTTCAGTTACGAAGTGTGTGTTCCCGTAGGCAACTCCGCGCTGTGCCGCGAGGCCAAGGTGACCATCAAGGTCAACCCCAAGGCCGACCCTGACAGCTACAGCACGGCGCCCAACACCGAGCTGCCCGCCGATGCCGCGCGCAACCTGGGCGCCAACGACGCCAAGCCGAACAATGCCAAGTTCTCGCTGGTGCCCGGCAGCGCCACGAACGGCGCGGCCACGGTCCACCCGAACGGCACCTTCAGCTTCAAGCCTGCGCAGGACTTCGTCGGCGATGCCAACTTCAGCTACAAGGTCTGCAACGAGGCGGGCACGCATTGCAGCGACCCGGTGAGCGTGACCATCAAGGTGGCAAGCGCGCCTGTGGCCAAGCCCGATGAATTCACGGTGGCACCGGGGCAGCCCATCCAGGGTGACGTTAAGGGCAATGATGTCGTTCCGGCCGGCGCTGTGTTCTCGCTGGTGCCTGGCACGCCCTCGCCCGATCCTGCAACCCAGGGCACCCTGGTCTTCAACAACGATGGCACCTTCACCTTCACGCCTGTGCAAGGCTTCACAGGCGCGGTGGCATTCGAGTACCAGATGTGCGCCGGCCCAGGCGGTAGCGCCCCCTGCGTGCGTGCCACGGTGCGCTTGAATGTGCAGGCCATTGTGTCGCCTTCGGCTGTGCCCGTGCCGGCGCTCAACCTCTGGTCGCTGCTGGGCTTGAGCGCACTGCTGGGTGTGTTTGGCCTGCGCCGCCGCCAGCGCCAGTGAAGGTGATTGAAGCCTGATCGGCGGCCGCGCCCTTGGTGGCCCTGAGTGGCCCCTGGTAGCCCCTGGTGGCGCGGCCCCGCCCAGACATGAAAAACCCGCCGGATTGAGCTGCCGGCGGGTTTTTTCGTGCCTGCCCATGCCTGCGCTGGCAGGCATGGGAGGCATTCAGTGCTGATGGCCGTGCGCGCCGTGGGCGTGACGGTGCTGGATTTCCTCGGGCGTGGCGGGGCGGATGGCCAGGATGCGCACCACGAAGCGCACGTGCTGGCCAGCCAGCGGGTGGTTGCCGTCGAGCTGCACCTGCTGGCCCTTGATCTTGGCCACGCGCAGCAGCTGTGGCGCGCCATCGGCGCCGGGGCGCTGGAGCTGGGCGCCAATTTTGGTGCCAGGCGGCAGCTCGGATTTGTCGATGGTGAGCACCAGGCTTTCGTCGCGCTGGCCGAAGCCATCGCCTGGCGGCAGGTCGATGGTGGTGGCATGGCCCACGCTCTGGCCTTGCAGGGCGGCTTCGATCTTGGGCAGCAGGTTGTCGTAGCCACCGTGCAGGTAGGCGACTTCTTCGGCCTTGGCCTGCATGGGGCGGCCTTTGGCATCGTCGATGCGGTAGCGGATGGTGACTACGGTGTCGGCTTCGACTCGGGCGGCGGCGTGTTGGGACATGGGTTGCGCAGAGCGGAAAAAACAGTGAGACAGGGGGAGATTGCAAGATTCCGGGCGGAGTGCCCGGGCCTTGGCGAGCGCCATTCTATGGAAGCCTGCTAGAGCGTGTGATGCACTGCGCGCTTTCCCGCGCTGGCCGCTGGCGCTGGCTCATGCCGCCTGACGCAAGCGGCGCAGCAGGATGGGCGCCAGCAGCGCCAGCAAGGCCAGCGTGAGAAAAACAATGGACACCGGGGAGGCGAGCAGCACCTTGAAATGGCCCTGCCCGGCGGCCAGCGCCGTGCGCAACTGTGTCTCGGCCACTGGAGCCAGGATCATGCCAATGAGCAGCGGTGCGATGGGAAAGCCATACACCCGCATGGCGTAGCTGAGCAGCCCCAGCGCAGCCATCAGCGCCATGTTGAATACCGAGCCGGAAACCCCCCAGATGCCCAGCATGGCAAACACCAAAATGCCCGCATACAGCTGCGGCTTGGGGATTCGCAAGAGTTGTACCCACAGCCCCACCAGCGGCAGGTTGAGCACCAGCAGCATGAGGTTGCCGATGTAGAGCGAGGCGATCAGGCCCCAGACCAGATCCGGGTTGCTGGAAAAAAGAAGGGGGCCGGGCTGCAGGCCGTGGCTTTGGAAGGCGGCCAGCAAAATGGCGGCCGTGGCCGAGGTCGGCAGGCCCAGCGTCAGCAGCGGCACCAGCACGCCGGCCGCGGCGGCATTGTTGGCGGCCTCCGGGCCGGCCACGCCCTCGATGGCCCCTTTGCCAAACTCCTGCGGATTGGCCGCGAGTTTTTTCTCCAGGGTGTAGGAGAGCATGGTCGGGATCTCCGAGCCGCCGCCAGGAATGGCGCCTATGGGAAACCCCAGCGCCGTGCCGCGCAGCCAGGGCTTCCACGAGCGACGCCATTCCTGCCTGGTCATGAAGACCTGGCCCTGGATGGGAATGATTTGCTCGTCGCTTGTGCGGTAGCGGCTGGCCACGTACAGGATCTCGCCCACCGCGAATACGGACACCAGCACCACCGTCAATTCCACGCCATCGAGCAGCTCGGCCATGCCCAGCGTCAGGCGGGGCTGGCCGGTCATGGCATCAATGCCTACCAGCCCCAGCGCCAAGCCGATGAACAGGGACACAAAGCCGCGCACGCGCGACGTTCCCATGACCACGGCGACAGAGGTGAAGGCCAACACGGTGAGCGCAAAAAAATCCGCTGGCGTCAGCACGAAGGCCAGCTCCGCCACCACGGGCGCTGCAAAAGTCAGCGCCAGCGTGGCGATGGTGCCGGCCACGAACGAGCCGATGGCCGCCGTGGCCAGGGCAGCGCCGCCGCGACCGGCCCGCGCCATTTTGCTGCCCTCCAGCGCCGTCATCATGGAGCCCGCCTCGCCAGGGGTGTTGATGAGGATGGACGTGGTCGAGCCGCCATACATGGCGCCGTAGAACACGCCAGCAAACATGATGAAGGCCGCCACGGGCCCGGCCGACACCGTCACTGGCAGCAGCAAGGCGATGGTCAGCGCCGGGCCAATGCCAGGCAGGATGCCAATGGCCGTGCCCAGAAGCGAGCCCAGCAAGGCCCAGCCCAGATTGGCCGGCGTGAGCGCGATGGAAAAGCCGTGCAGCAGGTGTTGCAAGGTGTCCATCATGGCTCAGCCCCCCTTGCCCATGAGCGGCAGAAAATCCCCCAATTGCAGGCCCAGCGCGCTAAACAGCCACCAGCCCGCGCTGCCCAGCAGCAAGCCGGTGAACAAATCCAGGCCCAGGCGGCGCGAGCCCAGGGCCCGCGCCACGAGCATGAACGAGAGCATGGCCGTCAGAGGCAGCCCCAGGGCGCGCAGCAGCAGTGCCGGCAGGGCAATGGCCACCAATGCCGTGGCAAAGGCGCGCTTGTCCATGGGGCGGCTGGCGTCCACGTTTTCCGCATCGTCGGGCTCGAATGCCACGCCCTGGGCAATTTGCGCCAGCAGCAGCACGCCCAAAATCAGCAAGCCGCCTCCCACGCCCATCAAGGCCATGCCTGGCCCGATGCTGGCGTACTGCGCCGTGGCCGGCAGTTGCGCAGCGGAATAAAGGCAGATGCCGCCCAGCGCCAGCACCGCCAGGCCTAGCCACCACGGCCTGTTGTGGATTGTCGTCATAGGTTGTGTCTCCTGGGGGCTGAGCATCCGCTGAAGGATGCCCGCGTTGGGGGCAGAGGGGGGCTCTGGCCAGCTCAAGCAGTGCTGCCCCCTGCGACCGCCGTGGGCTCATTGGGACAGGCCGGCATCCTTCAGGATTTGGTTGATACGCAGCGACTCGGCCTCAATGAAGCGGGCAAATTCATCGCCTGGCAGGAAGTAGGGCTCCCAGCCCTGGCGCTCCAGCACGGCCTGCCATTGGGGCGAGGCATTGAGCTTCGTGAAGTGCTCCACCCATTGCTGGTGGTTGGCTTGCGGCATGTCGGGCGCGCCCAGAATGCCGCGCCAGTTGGCGATTTCCACGTCGTAGCCCTGCTCCTTGAAGGTGGGGATGTCTTGCAGCTCCTTGAGGCGCTCGGCCGTGGTGATGCCCAGAATGCGCACCCGGCCCGCCTGGGCAAACTGGCGAAATTCAGAAATGCCGGAGAACCCGCCCTTGAGCGTGCCGTTGACGATGCCCGTCACCGTATCCGCGCCGCTGGACTGAGGGATGTAGTTGATGGCCGAAACCGGCACCCCGGCACTTTTTGCCAGCAATGCCAGGGCAATGTGATCGACGCCGCCTGCCGAGCCGCCCCCGACGGGCATGGCGCCAGGGTTGGCCTTGAACGCTGCGACGAACTCGTCCAGCGACTGGTAGGGGGAGTCGGCCTTGACGGCCAGCACCAGATACTCGGCTGTCAAGCGGGCAATGGGTTTGAAGCTGGCAAGCCGCACCGGTGAGTTGTTCAGTGTGATGGCGCCCACCGTGATGGCGCCAAACACTGCCATGGCATCGGGCTTGCCCTTTTGCGCGCGCTGGAATTCGGCCAGACCGATGGTGCCGCCTGCACCGCCGCGATTGCTGAAGTTGACTGTGCCGGTGTAGATGCCGGCATCCTTCATGGCCTGGAAAGACTGGCGGCCGGTCGAGTCCCAGCCGCCGCCTGGGTTGGCTGGCAGCATGACGTTGACCTGTGCTTGCACGGCGCCCATGCACAGCACGGTGGCGGCCATGGCGGCCTTGATGACGCGGCGAAATTGCATGTGGGTCTCCTGAGTGTCTTGGGCAACGCTGAACAAGCCTCTCGCGCACGGCGCATCCCTGTGTGGGGCGGTCTGCGGCGTTGCCCTTGTGATTGAAAGCCTGTCTTGATACTCCTTGTTGAGCGCCCTGGCAATGGCTGGGCGGGCAGGGATTTCACCGATAGCGGTCGCAAGAAGCGGTGTTGGCGCAGTCTGCGCTCAACAGGCTGCGGGCATAGGCATGGCCGGCGTAGTTGGCCGCGGCGATGATGCCGGGGGCCAGGCAATCGCCGATGCGCTCGACGCTGGCAATGCCGTGCCCGGCCCAGTCGTGGCTGGCCGCTTGCAGGGCCTGCCACAGGCCGTGGTTGGGCAGGCGGGCGGTGACGGGCACCAGGCAGGCGCAGGCGATGGGCTGCAGGCGGCCGCTGTAGATGCAGGCCAGTTCGAGCCGCTCGCCCTGCCAGCCGGCCAACTGGTGCAGCAAGATGATGTGCACGCCCAGCTCCAGCAGGCGGCGCTGGATGCGCGACTGCTCCAGCGTGTGTTCGCTCCAGGGCGCGACGATGGGCGCGGGGGTGACGAAGTGCACCTGCAGCCCGGCGCGCGCCAGCAGCTCGGCCAGCACGCTGGCCATGTAGTAGCGGTCGTCGTCGAACACGACCACGGGGCCTTGGGCCGGCGCGCCCTGGGTGTGGTTGGCCGCCAGGGCGGCCTGCACGGCGGCCGCGCCGCGTTCGAGCAGGGCATCGACGCCGACCACGCGCGCGGCGTTGGCGCCGCCCAGAAAGGGCAGGGGCTGGCGGTGCACGCGGCCCACGCCGTCGCAGCGCCAGTGCGCGCCGGTGGCGATGGCGACGTGGGCCATGCCAAAAGCGAGCACGTCCTGCGCGCTCAGCGGGCTGTCCAGATACATCTGCACGTTGCTGGCCTGGCGCAGTTGGCCCAGGCGCCAGTCGCGCACGCGCGCCCAGGTGGCCAGGCCGGGCAGGCGCGCTTCCAGGCTGACGCGCCCGCCCCATTGCCGCGCGGCATCGGCGATGGTGACTTCGGCGCCGCGCTGGGCCAGGGCGCGCGCCGCTTCCAGCCCGGCCGGGCCGCCGCCGACGATGAGCACCGAGGCCGGGCGCGGCAGCGGGGCGATGATTTCCGGGTGCCAGCCTTTGCGCGCTTCTTCGCCGATGGTGGGGTTTTGCGTGCAGCGCATGGGAGCGGCGGTGTTGTCGCCTGCGGTGCAGATGTTGCAGCCGATGCATTCGCGGATCTCGTCGATGCGGCCTTGCTCGATTTTCTGCGGCAGAAAGGGGTCGGCAATGGAGGGGCGGGCCGCGCCCACCAGGTCGAAGATGCCGCTGCGGATGGCGCGCACCATGGCGTCGGGCGAGGTGTAGCGGCCCACGCCGACCACGGGCTTGCGCGTGAGGGATTTGACGAAGGCGGTGTAGGGCTCTTGAAAGCCTTCCTGCGCAAAGCGCGCGCTCTGGCTGTCGTTGGCCCAGTTGGAGAGGTTCACGTCCCACAGGTCGGGCTCGTCGGCCAGCGCGGCGATGACGTCGCGGCCTTCGCCGTCGTGGGTCAGGCCGGCATCGCCCAGCAGCTCCTCGACGGCAAAGCGCACGGCCACGGCGCAGGCATCGCCCACGGCCTCGCGGGTGTCGGCCAGCACTTCGCGAAACAGGCGCAGGCGGTTTTCGAAGCTGCCGCCGTATTCGTCGCTGCGCTGGTTGTAGCGTTTGAGCAGGAAGTGCTGCAGCAGCGTCATGTCGTGCCCGGCGTAGACGTAGACGATGTCAAAGCCCGCCCGCTTGGCGC
The DNA here is from genome assembly GCA_030528705.1 of Comamonadaceae bacterium. Taxonomy (GTDB): domain Bacteria; phylum Pseudomonadota; class Gammaproteobacteria; order Burkholderiales; family Burkholderiaceae_C; genus Lampropedia. The sequence goes on from JAUMYI010000008.1 coordinate 20,152, forward strand.
GCAGCGCGGCGTCGCGGTGCCATTGGCGAAAGGCGCGGATGTCGCTCTTGTCCATGGCACGCGCCTGCACCGGGTCTTCGGTGTCCACCAGCATGTCGGCCGGGCCGTAGGGGGCGATGCGGCTGAGGCGGTTGGCGGTGTGGATGCCGTTGTGCGCCAGCTGGATGGCCGCCAGGCTGCCGTGGGCGTGGATGGCCTCGGTCAGCGCCTGCAGGCGGTCGATGTCGCGCTCGTCCCACAGGCGCTGCTGGTTGGAGGGGGAGATGTCCGAGGAGGGGTGGATCTCGGTCTCCTGCGTGCTCACCACGCCCCAGCCGCCTTCGGCCTTGATCTGGCGCAGGGCCTGCTCGGCCGCCGGGTAGCGATGCCCCATGCCGCTGCAATGGGGCACTTGGTAGAAGCGGTTGCGGGTGGTGACGGGGCCGATGCGTACAGGTTCGAAAAGAATGTCGTAGCGGGGGTCTCGCATGGGGCGGTGGTGCGCTGTGGGGGTGTTCTTGATGTTCTGGGGGGCCTCAGGCCACAGGCTGTAGCCGGCGCTCCAAGCGCCGCAGCAGCAGCACCAGCGCCAGCGTGAGCAGCAGGTAGATGCCCGCCAGCAGCAGCAGGGGCTCGTAGGTCAGCAGCGTGTTTTGGCGCACCATGTTGATGACGCCATAGGCATCGACCACGGTGATGGTGGCTACCAGCGGGGTGGATTTGAGCTGCAGCACGGTCTCGCCGGCCAGCGTGGGCAGGCTGCGCTGGATGGCGCGCGGCAGCCAGATGCGGCGCCAGAGCTGCCAGCGCGTCATGCCGCAGGCCCAGCCGGCCTCCAGCTCGCCCCGGGGCACGCCGGCAAAGGCGCCGCGCATGACCTCGCCCACGTAGGCGGCAAACGAGACTGTCAGCGCAAACAACCCGTAGGGCCAGGCCTGGCGCAGATAGGGCCACAGCGCCGAGCCGCGGATTTCCGGAATCAGCGGAAACAGCGAGCCGATGCCGTAATAGACCAGCCACAGTTGCAGCAGCAGCGGCGTGCCGCGGATCACGGTGCAAAAGCTGCGCGCGGGCAGGCGCAGCCACCAGGGGTCGGCTGCCTGGGCAATGCCCAGCGGCAGTGCCAGGGCAAAGCCCAGCGCCACGCTGCCGGCCAGCATGGCCAGGCTCACGCCCACGCCGGCCAGCAGCGCCCGGGCGTACTGCGGCACCCAGGCCCATTGGCCCTGCCATGCGATGGCCGCCAGCGCCAGCAGGGCCAGCGCGGCCAGGGCGCGCCGGTGCGGCTGCCAGAAGGCGGCGGCCCGGCGCTGGGCGCTGCGTGCGGCGCGCTCAGCCACCTGCGGCCTCCGGGCGTTGGCCGCGGCGCGCGCGGCGCTCCAGCGCGGCAAAAAGCTGGTTGGACAGCAAGGTGATGGCCAGGTAGAGCAGCCCGGCGGCGCAGAAGAACAGCAGATAGGCCTTGGTCGTGCCGGCGGCCTGGCGGGTGGCCAGGGTCAGCTCGGTGAAGCCGGCCACGGCCAGCAAGGCCGTGTCCTTGGTGGCGATCAGCCACAGATTGGCCAGGCCCGGGATGGCAAAGGGCAGCATGCCCGGCAGGGTGATGCGCCACAGCGCCTGGCGCGCGCTCATGCCAAAGGCCTGCGCAGCGTCGAACTCGCCGGGCGCGATGGCCTGGATGGCGCCGCGGATGACCTCGGTGGCGTAGGCGCCCTGCACGATGGCGATGACGGCAATGCCAGCGACCAGGCCGCTGGCCTGCACGCGGCCCGCGCCTGCCAGCGCCAGCAGGCGGTTAAGAAGATCGCTGCCCAGGTAGTAGAGGATCAGGATGAGGATCAGCTCGGGCATGCCGCGCACGATGGTGGTGTACACCTCGGCCAGATCGCGCGCCACCGGGCCGCCGCGCAGCTTGGCCATGGCCCCGCCCACGCCCAGCAGCAGGCCCAGCGCATAGCCGCCGCCGGCGACGACGAGCGAATTGAGCAGGCCCTGCAGCAGCGCCTTGCCCCAGCCGGGCGGGGCATAGGCCAGCAATTGCCAGTCAACGCCGGGCAGGAGCGCAGCCAGAAAGTCCATTGCCGTGCGCCATGCGTTGGTTGCTATGTGGGCTGCTCACTGGCCTACGGGCTTACTGGCCGTAGACGTCGTAGCTGAAGTATTTTTGGGCGATGCGCTGGTATTCGCCGCTGTCGCGCAGCGACTGGATGGCGGCGTTGAGCTGCTCGCGCAGCGCATCCTGGCCCTTGCGCAGGCCAATGCCCACGCCCTGGCCGAGCACGCCGGGGTCGGGCTCGGGGTTGCCGCGCGCCTGGCAGCAGGCCTTGCCGCCGTCGCTTTTGAGGAAGGTTTGCATGGCGTCGGTGTCGGCCATGGTGGCGTCCACGCGGCCGGAGATCAAATCGCTGTTGGCCTCGTCCTGGTTCTGATAGACCTTGACCGTGGCGCCAGCGGGCGCGAAGTGCTTTTGCGCGTAGGCGGCATGGATGGTGGCCACCTGCACGCCGATGGTCTTGCCCTTGAAGCTGGCCGGGCTCTTGTCCACCGGAGCCTCCTTGGCCGAGACGATCAGCGGCGGCACGTCGTAGTACTTGTTGGAGAAGTCGATCTGCTTGCGGCGCTCCTCGGTGATGGACATCGAGGCCATGATCATGTCGATGTGGCCGCCGTTGAGCGAGGGGATCAGCCCGTCCCAGGCCACGGCCGTCACTTCGCAGTCGAGCTTGGCGGCCTTGCACACGGCCTGGGCCAGATCGACCTCAAAGCCTTGCCACTGGCCCGAGGGCGAGGGGTAGTACATCGGCGGGTAGGGCTCGGCGGCCACGGCCACTTTCAAAGTTTTGGCAGCGGCGGCGCCGGGCAGGGCCAAGGCCAGGGCGCAGGCCAGCGAGGTCAGCAAGGGCTTCATCGGTGTTTCCTCCTCTGAGAGTCTGTCAAAGCCTGTGCACGGCGGGCAACCCAGCCGATTGGGGCGCTCTGCCGCGCCTGCAAAGCCTCGCCGGGCCGCCCGGCCCGTCTGCGCTGCCTGTGTCAGGTGGCGTCTTGCAGCCCATCCCAAACCGCTTGGTTGCCCGCGCGCGCCGAGGCTTTGAACAGACTCTGGTTTTGATGTTGATGCTGGGGCCCGTGCGTTTGGGGGCCCCGCGCGTCTGGCGCAGTGTAGCCAGTTTCAGCGGCGGCGGGCAGTCAGTAGAAACAGCGGGTAGTCGCGCCCGTTACGGTGTGCCAGGCGGTGGATTTCTTCGAGCTGCACCTGCTCGAAGCCGGCCTGCCGGGCCAGGGCTTGCAGGGCCTGGGGCTCGAAGCCCAGGTGGTGCACGCCCTTGGCGGCGTTGTCGCCGTGGAAGCTGCCGTCCTCGGCGTACAAGTCCACCAGCGCGATGCGCCCGCCGGGCCGCAGGGTCTGGGCGCAGCCCTGCAGCAGCGCGGCGGTGTCGGGCACGTGGTGCAAGGCCATGCAGCTGACGATGGCGTCGTAATGGCTGGCCGGCAGGCCCTGCAGGCCGGCCTGCTGCACGGTGTCGATGTTGCTCACATTTTTTTCACGCAGCACGGCCAGCATATTGGCCGAATGGTCCACGGCGGTGACCTGCGCCACGTGCGGCGCAATGGCCGTGGCCAGCAGGCCGGTGCCGGCGCCGAAGTCCAGCACCCGCTCGTGCGGCGCAAAGGGCACTTGTTGCAGCAGGCGCTGCGCCACGGCGGCCAGCTGCTGGGACATGGGGCGCTGGTCCCAGTCGCGGGCGCTGGCGTCGAAGTGGTTGCTGTTGCCGGGCTGGCTGTGTGGCTGGTTCATGCGTTGTCCGTGCGGTGTGCGGGGGATGTGGCAGGGCGCAGATAGCGTTGCAGGTAGCGCCCGGTGTGGCTGGCCGGGTTGGCGGCGATCTGCTCGGGCGTGCCGGTGGCCACGACTTGGCCGCCGCCCTTGCCGCCCTCCGGGCCCATGTCGATGATCCAGTCGGCGGTCTTGATGACGTCCAGGTTGTGCTCGATGACCACGATGGTGTTGCCCGCATCGCGCAGTTGCTGCAGCACCTTGACCAGCAGCGCAATGTCGGCAAAGTGCAGCCCGGTGGTGGGCTCGTCCAGGATGTAGAGCGTGCGGCCGGTGTCGCGCTTGGACAGCTCCAGCGCCAGCTTGACGCGCTGGGCCTCGCCGCCCGAGAGCGTGGTGGCGCTCTGGCCCAGGCGGATGTAGGACAGGCCCACGTCCATCAGCGTCTGCAGCTTGCGCGCGATGGCCGGCACGTCTTGGAAGAAGGCCAGCGCGTCCTCGACCGTCATGTCCAGGATGTCGGCGATGTTGCGGCCCTTCCAGAGCACCTCCAGGGTTTCGCGGTTGTAGCGCCGGCCGTGGCAGACGTCGCAGGGCACGTACACGTCGGGCAGGAAGTGCATCTCCACCTTCACCACGCCATCGCCCTGGCAGGCCTCGCAGCGCCCGCCGGCCACGTTGAAGGAAAAGCGCCCCGGGCCGTAGCCGCGCTCCTTGGCGGTGGGCACCTCGGCCAGCAGCTCGCGCACCGGCGTCATCAACCCGGTGTAGGTGGCCGGGTTGCTGCGCGGCGTGCGGCCAATGGGCGCTTGATCGACGTTGATGACCTTGTCCAGCAGCTCCAGGCCCAGCAGCTCCTCGTGCGCGGCCGGCTCGGCGTGGGCGCGGTGCAGGCGCTGGGCCACGGCGGCGTGCAGCGTGTCGTTGACCAGCGTGCTCTTGCCCGAGCCGGAGACGCCGGTGACGCAAGTCAGCAGGCCGATGGGGAAATCCACCGAGACTTGGCGCAGGTTGTTGCCGCGCGCGCCGACGATGCGCAGCGCCTGCCAGGCGTTGGCATTGGCTTGGTCGTCGCTGGCCGGCGCGCCCGCCTGGGCTGGCGCATCGCCCTGGCCCTGTTGGCGCGCCCGCGCCCGCGGAAAGCCCTGGGTGGCGGCATCCCCCGCAGGCGCGTTGGCCGCCGCTGCCTGGCTGGCTGGGGTGGCAGGCCGGGGTGGGGTGCGCTGCGCCGGCACCTCGATGCGCAGCCGCCCGCTGAGGTACTGGCCGGTCAGCGAGTGGGGGTGCGCGGCGATCTCCTCGAAGCGGCCCTGGGCCACGACCTGGCCGCCGTGCACCCCGGCGCCCGGCCCCAGGTCGATGATCTGGTCGGCCGCGCGCATCATGTCCTCGTCGTGCTCGACCACGATGACGCTGTTGCCGATGTCGCGCAGGTGCTGCAACGTGGCGATCAGCCGGTCGTTGTCGCGCTGGTGCAGGCCGATGCTGGGCTCGTCGAGCACGTACATCACGCCCGTCAGGCCCGAGCCGATCTGGCTGGCCAGGCGGATGCGCTGGGCCTCGCCGCCGCTCAGCGTGTCGGCGCTGCGCTCCAGGCTCAGGTAGTTCAGGCCCACGTCATTGAGAAAGCGCAGCCGCAGCGCAATCTCGCGCACCACCTTGGCGGCGATCTCGGCCTTGGCGCCCTGCAATTGCAGCCGCTCAAACCATTGCTGCGCATCGGCCAGGGTGTCGCGGCTGATGTGGTGGATGGGGCGCGCCTGTGCGCCTTCGCCCAGCATCACGTGCAGCGCCTCGCGCCGCAGCCGTGCGCCGCCGCACTGCGCGCACAGCTGCGTGGTGCGGTATTTGGCCAGCTCCTCGCGCACCACGGTCGAGTCGGTCTCGCGCCAGCGCCGCTCAATGTTGCGCAGCACGCCCTCGAAGGGGTGGCGGCGCAGCACCGGCTGGCCCTTGCCGGGGCCGCTCTCGGCGATGTGGGTGAACTCGATCTCCTCCTGGCCCGAGCCGTACAGCACGATCTCGCGCAGGCGCTGGGGCAGTTGCTCGAACGGCGTGCCGTCGGCATCGAAGCCGTAGTGCGCGCCCAGGCTCTTGAGCAGGCCGAAGTAGTAGCCATTGCGCCTATCCCAGCCCTTGATGGCGCCCGCGCCCAGGCTCAGCGTCGGGAAGGCGACGATGCGCGCCGGGTCGAACAGCTCCTGCTGGCCCAGGCCATCGCAGGCCGGGCAGGCGCCCATGGGCGAATTGAAGGAAAACAGCCGCGGCTCCAGCTCGGCCAGGGTGTAGTCGCACTGCGGGCAGGCGAACTTGGCGCTGAAGCCGTGCTCTGCGCCGCTGTCCATCTCCAGCGCGATGACGCGGCCGCTGGCATTGGCGCCGCCCAGGGCCAGCGCAGCCTCGAAGCTCTCGGCCAGGCGCTGACGCATGTCCGGGCGCACCTTCAGGCGATCGACCACCACGTCGATGTCGTGGCGCTCGTTTTTCTTCAGCTCGGGCAGCTCCTCGTCGGTGACGATCTGCCCATCGACGCGAAAGCGCACATAGCCGCGCGCCTGCATGGCCTCGAACAAATCGCTGAACTCGCCCTTGCGCCCGCGCGCCACCGGCGCCAGGATCATCAGCCGCGTGCCCTCGGGCAAGGCCAGCACGCCATCGACCATCTGGCTGATGGTCTGCGAGGCCAGCGCCACGCCGTGCTGCGGGCAGTGCGGCGTGCCCGCGCGGGCGTACAGCAAGCGCAGGTAATCGTTGATCTCGGTGACCGTGCCGACGGTGGAGCGCGGATTGTGGCTGGTGGCCTTTTGCTCGATGCTGATGGCAGGCGACAGGCCCTCGATCAAGTCCACGTCCGGCTTGTCCAGCCGGCCCAGGAACTGGCGCGCATAGGCCGAGAGGCTCTCCACATAGCGCCGCTGGCCCTCGGCATACAAGGTATCGAAGGCCAGCGAGGACTTGCCCGAGCCGGACATGCCGGTAATCACCACCAGCTGATGGCGGGCAATGTCCAGATCGATGTTCTTCAGATTGTGCGTGCGCGCACCACGAATGCTGATGACCCCCGCGCCAAGCCGCTGGCCCAGGTAGGCGCCCTGCGCGGCGCTGGCCGCATGGCCGTCATCGTGCGCCGCAGCCGC
>JAUMYI010000261.1 GCA_030528705.1 Comamonadaceae bacterium
TTTCAACCCCAAGTCTCTACCTCCAACTGGCCCTCTTGACAGGGGAGTCTACGCTGGGCCAGCAGTTGACGCCAGCAGCGGCGTTGTTGATGGCCGAGGATTTGGCGAGTTTTGACCGCGCGGTTTTGGGCCGGGCGCTGGCGCGGGTGCGCAGCGAGCATGCGGGCAAGCTGACGCTGAAGGTGGTGCTCGATCGCGTCGATGAGCTGTCTGGCCGGCTGGCGCCCAATGAGGCGTGGGCGCTGGCGCTGAGGGCGCTGGATGAGCGCGAGACGGTGGTGTGGACGGACGAGGTCTGCCAGGCCTGGGCGCAGGCGCGACCGATTGCCGAGGCGGGCGACAAGGTGGGCGCGCGCATGGCGTTCGTGTCGGCCTATGAGCGGATTGTGCGCGAGGGCCGCCAGGCACGCCGCCGCCCGGTGGTGCTGGTGTCCGAGGGCTGGGATGCGACCGGGCGCAATGCGGCGCTGGATCAGGCGGTGAGTGCTGGGCTGCTGACGGCCGAGCAGGCGCAGCAGCACCGGCCGCAGTTGCAGGCGCCGGCGTTCAACCCGATGGCGTTGCTGACAAGCGACTTGGCGCGACCGATCGAAGCGCCGGCGGAGATCAAGGCCAGGCTGGCTGCGTTGCGTGCGGAGATCCGCCAACGGGCGATTGAGGCCGATGAGGCCCGGGCGGCAGAGCTGGCGGCGCAGCAGGCGCAGTGGGATGAGCGCAAGCGCCAAGCGGCTCAGATGGCGCGTGCGGCGCTGAAGGCCGAGCCGCCGCCGGTGGCGCAGGTGCCAGCGAAGGAGGCCGCGTGACATGTGCAACATGCCTGACATGCAAGCACTGGCAGCCCAAGGCCAGCCCGGAGATGGCGCGCTACGGTTTCGCCTCGTGCGCGCTGGGGCCGCGGTATCGATTCCTGTCCATGCAGGCAGCGTGCGCGCGGCATACGCCGGCCGATGCCCAGGTGCGCGATGCGCGCATCCAGTGGGCCGAGTCCTTGAGCGCACGGCGCGGCAGTGGGGGTTGATGTGATGCGCAAGGTTCAACCCAAACCCAAGGTCTGCAAGGTGTGCCGCTGTGAGTTCGCGCCTTCGCGGCCCATGCAGAAGGTGTGCAGCCCAGCCTGTGCCCTATCGCTGGCCGCATCGAAGCGGGCCAAGGAGGAAAAGCGCGCCCAGGTGCAAGAGCGCCGGGCCGACAAGGCCAAACGGGAGAAGCTGAAAACCCGCAGCCAGTGGCTCAAGGAGGCGCAGGCGGCGTTCAATGCCTTCATTCGCGCCCACGATGCGGGCAAGCCTTGCATTTGCTGTGGCTTGCCGCTGGAAGCGGGAGATGTGGGCGGGCGCTACGACTGCGGGCATTACCGATCCACGGGCAGCGCGCCGCATTTGCGCTTCCACGAAGACAACGCCCACGGGCAACGCAAGCAGTGCAATCGCTGGGGCGCAGGCCGGGCTGTCGATTACAGACTGGGGCTGATCGAGCGCATCGGTTTGGCGCGTGTGGAAGCGCTGGAGGCAGATCAGACGCCACGGCGCTACAGCATCGAGGATTTGCGTGTGATCCGCGATGAATACCGCGCCAAGCTGAGGGCGCTGAAGAAGGGGTGCGGCGATGCCTGAGCGGATACGTCACGGGGCGTGGCTGGCCAGCAAGGCGGCGGCACGGGTTTGCCAGCCTTTGCCAGAGGCGCGCCAGCGGGCCAGTGCATCGGGGTCAAGCCGCAAGGTAACAGGGGCTTTGTGCACGGCCTGGGGCGGGCGGCCGATACGCCGTTTGATTTCGTCTGATGTGGTGACGCGGCCTTCGCCTCGCATGGCCTGCCGCACGGATTCAAGCAAGTCACGCTCGAACTGGCTCATCTCGTCTGGTGCTTGTTTATTCATGGCGTTACTCCATAAAAAGCTTGCGCAGTTCGCGCAAAAAGGCGGTGGAGAGGTTTTCGGTGTGCGATTTCGGGTAAACGATCAGCAGCTTGACTTCGCCGCTGGCCAGTTGGGTGAAATAGATGATGCGCACCCCGCCGCGTTTGCCCATTCCTGGCCGACTCCAGCGCAGTTTGCGCAAGGGCGCGGCACCTGGGATTACGTCGCCGTCTGTTGGGTTGACGGAGAGGTGGTTTACCAGTGCTGCGCGCTCTTGCTCGTCTATGACGCCATCGGCGTAGCGCAAAAACATGGGGGTTTCAATCACGGTCAGCATGACTTATTGTACATCGAAAAAGTATGTGTTGCTTTGATTTTTTGGGGGGACTATGCCTGAGCATGTGACGCTGAGACTGTTCAATGCCCAGCAGGGCTACGAGGCCATCAAGCAGGCATGGCAGGCGGCCAAGAACGCGCTGATGGCTGGGCATCGCCTGGTGGTGGAGGTCAGGCCAGAGACGCGCAGCCTTAAGCAGAACGCGCTGCTGCATGCGCTGATTGGCGATATTGCCCGGCAGTTGGAGTGGGCTGGGGCCAAGCGCGACGCCGAGGTGTGGAAGCGCCTGTTGGTGGCGGCGTGGCTGCGTGCGCAGGGGGAATCGGTGGAGGTGCTGCCGGCCCTGGATGGGCATGGAGTGGATGTGGTGTTTCGCCGCACCAGCCAACTGAACAAAGCAGAGTGCGCGGAATTGGTCGATTTCATTTATGCCTGGGCTGCAGAGCGAGGTGTGCATTTCCGTGAATCTGGGCAGTGGATTGATTGGGAAACCGGAGAGATTGTTGAAAATGCCGCGCAAAGAACAGGCAAACATTGAAATTCTGCTGGGTGACTGGGGCGCGTGGAAATTCCGCGAAAACCGCTGCGCCGTGGGGTCGTAGACTCCCCTAAAGAGCGGACCAGTAGAGAATAGAGGCTTCCCCGAGAAGG
>JAUMYI010000262.1 GCA_030528705.1 Comamonadaceae bacterium
AACCGCTGCAACCGCTGCAACCACTGGGCCATTGGCTGGCCCAGCAGCCGCAGCTCGATGCCGCCTGCCTGGCCGGGGCCGCCTGCGCGCTGCTGCATCAGCCGCAGGGCGCGTACGCCCAGGCGCAGCAGGCCTTGCTGGCGCTCTCAGGCGGCGGCGCCAGGCGCCAACGGGGCGCGGGCCTGGCAGCGCAGGCCGGGGGCGCTGCAAGCCAGGGGGCGCAGCCCGCGCACTACCGCTGCGCCGGCCTGTTGACGCTGCCGCTGCTGGTGGCCCAGTCGGACGCCGTGGCGCTGGTGCCGGCGCAATTGGCGCGCACCTTCACGGCCGTTTTGCCGCTGCGGGCCTGGCAGCTGCGCCTGGGGCGGCAGGCGCCGGTGCTGCGCACCTATTGCTTCTGGCATCCGCGCTTTCACCGGGATGAGGGCACGCGCTGGTTGCGTAACATGTTGTTCGCACTGTTCGCGCAGCCCGCCCCCGCCGCTAGAATCGCTCGCCGTTCACCGCAGTGATGGCGCTGCGCAATGTCGCTTCGGTGTTCGCGTGCGCAGGGCCTTTGCCCTGGCAAGCGCCCTGCGCACGGCAAACCATTCAACAACTTTCTTAGTGAGGCATATCTTTATGCAGCGTATCGGTATTTTGGGTGTGGCTTGCGCGGCCGCATTGACGTTGGCCGGGTGCCAGACAATGGGGATGAACTTGGGCGGCGGCAACACCGTGGCCACGGGCGGCGCGGCCGGTGGCAATGCCACGGGCGCCAACGCCCAACTCGAGCGCTGCGATTCGCCGCTGGGCACGGTGTCGCTGGTGGAAAACGAGGCCGCCGGCTGGTACACCATCCTGCGCAATGAATACCGCCTGCCGCCCACGGCCAATCTGCTGCGGCTGATGATCCAGCAGTCCAACTGCTTCGTCGTGGTCGAGCGCGGCGCTGCCGGCATGAACGCCATGAGCCGCGAGCGCGAGCTGATGCAAAGCGGCGAAATGCGCCGCGGCAGCAACTTCGGCCGTGGCCAGGTCGTGGCCTCGGACTACGCGCTCTCGCCCGAGATCATCTTCAGCGACGACAACACCGGCGCGCTGATGGGCGCAGTGGGCGGCCTGATCGGCGGCGGCAGCGGCCGCGCCCTGGCCGCCATCGGCGCTGGCACCCAGCGCCGCGAGGCCGCCGCCATGCTGACGCTGGTGGACAACCGCTCGGGCGTGCAGGTGGCTGCGGCGCAGGGCAGCGCTTCCAAGATGGACATCGGCGGCTTTGGCTCGCTGTTCGGTCGCGCTGGCGGTGGCCTGGGCGGCTACAGCAGCACGCCGCAGGGCAAGGTCATCACCGCCGCGTTCATGGACGCCTACAACCAAATGGTGGTTTCGCTGCGCGGCTACAGCTCGCAAAGCGTGCAGGGCCAGGGCCTGGGCGGCGGCGGCCGCCTGGGCGTCGATGGCGGCGTGGCCCCTTCGCAAACCCACGCTGGCGAGCCCGCTGCTGCCGGTGGCCGCATGAACCTGCGCGCCGCCCAGGCGCGCCTCAATGAGTTGGGCTACAACGCTGGCACGGCCGATGGCCGCATGGGCCAGCGCACGGCCAACGCGCTGCGCACGTTCCAGCGCGACAATGGCTTGGCCGTTACCGGCCGCCTGGATCAGGCCACGGCCGCCGCTCTGGCGCAGTAAGCATGGCGCCCATGCCGGAACTCTGATCCGGCACGGTCAGCGCCCAAGCCGCCCCTTCAAGGGGCGGCTTTTTCATGGGCGCATTTTTACTGGATGGGTCTGTCGTCATAGGCCCAGGCCCGCGCCGGGCGCAGCAGCCGCAGGCCATTGGCCAGTACGAGCAGGCTGGCGCCCATGTCGGCAAAGACGGCCATCCACATGCTGGCCTGGCCGGCCAGGGCCAGCAGCAAAAACAGCAGCTTGATGCCCAGGGCCAGGGCGATGTTTTGCCACAGCACGGCATGGGTGCGGCGCGACAGCGCAATGGTCTCGGGCAGGCGGCGCAGGTCGTCGTTCATGACTACCACGTCGGCCGCCTCCATGGCCACGTGCGTGCCCATGCCGCCCATGGCAAAGCCGATGTCGGCCTGGGCCAGGGCCGGGGCGTCGTTGATGCCGTCGCCGGCCATGGCTGTTGGGCCCAGGCGCTGCTGCAGCGCGGCAATGGCCTGCAGCTTGTCCTCGGGGAGCAATTCACCATGCACGGCGTCGATGCCGGCTTGCGTGGCGATGTGGCGTGCTGCGGCCAGATGGTCGCCGCTGAGCATGACGGTGTGTACTCCCTGGGCCTTGAGCGCGGCAATGGCCTGGGCCGAGCTGGGCTTGATGGCATCGGCCACGGCGTACAGCGCCAGCGCGCGCTGGCCATCGGCCAGCAGCGTGACGCTGCGGCCCTGCTGAGTCTGGGCCTGCACGAGCGCGGCCAGCTCGGCCGGATACTGGCCGCGCTCGTCCAGCCAGCGGGCATTGGCCAGCACATAGGGCTGCGCGCCAATGCGCCCCTGCACGCCGCGCCCGGCCACGGCCTGAAAGTCCTCGACTGGCCAGTCCGCATCCGGGGTGGCCTGCGCCAGGCCCTGGGCAATGGCCTGCGAGATCGGGTGGTCCGAGCGCTGCGCCAGGCTGCGCGCCAGGCGATGCGTGGCGGCGTGGTCTGCGGCCTCATCCAGGCATTGGGCGAGCAGTAGCTGCGGCTTGCCGGTGGTGATGGTGCCGGTCTTGTCCAGCGCCACTGCGCGGATGCGGCGCGCGCCTTCCAGGTGTGCGCCGCCTTTGATGAGCACGCCGCGCCGCGCGGCAGCCGTCAGCCCGCTGATGACCGTCACCGGCGTGGAGATGACCAGCGCGCAGGGGC
>JAUMYI010000263.1 GCA_030528705.1 Comamonadaceae bacterium
TGCGCGCTCATCAACACCGGCTGGCTGGGCGAGCAAATCCCGGCGCGCCTGGGCAGCCATTTCGCGCCCGCTGAAGCCATGCCCGCTCATGCGCCGCCTCTGGACTCGCCACAGCCCGCGCCGGCTGCCGTGCAGCTGCGTTACTCGCGCGAAGATCTGGACTTTGGCGGCGGCATTGAGACCGCAGGCGGCATCGCCCGTGCGCTGCCTCAGTTGCAGGACGTGTTCTGGCTGGTCGCAGGCGACGTGTATGCGCCGCAATTTCGCTTCGATGCGCAGGCGCGGGAGCACTTTGCCGCCAGCGATGCGCTGGCGCATCTGTGGCTGGTGCCCAACCCGCCGCACCATCCGCGCGGCGATTTCCTGCTCGAACACGGGCTGGCGCGCCCACTGCCCGAGCACGCCAGCGCCAACGACGCGCAGCAGGGCCAAGCGCACTACACCTACAGCACCATTGCGCTGCTCAAGCAGGCCTTGTTCGCCCCGCCCTGGTGCGATCTGCCGCGCGGCAACCCCGCTGGCCAGGCGGCCGCGCTGGGGCCGCTGCTGCAGCGCGCCGCGCGCGCCGGACGCGTCAGCGCCAGCCTCTACCACGGCCACTGGACCGATGTGGGCACCCCGCAGCGCCTGGCGGCGCTGAACCAGCCGCCTGCCTGAGAGCGTGTTCAAACACAGCGCGCCGCCGCCTGGCTGGCAGCGCATCATCCCCAATTGGCATTTGGTAACGAGTCCAGCGCAGCGCAGCCCCCGTGAGCGCGCCACATTCGATTAGTATTGCCGCAGCGCATGGGCATCCGCCCTGCATCGTCCGTCCAAGAAAAGGCCCTTGACCCATGTGGGATCGCATCAAGCAGCTCTGGAACAAAGCCCCCCGTCCGCCGCAAACCCTTCAGCTGTCGGAGCAAGAGCAGCGCGCCCTGCTCGCGCAAGCACAGCAGGCCCTCGATCAAGGCCAGTACGCCCAGGCCGAGCGCCAGGCCCATGAGCTGGCAGGCTCGAGCATTGCCGAGCTGTCCGAGCAAGGCATGCGCTTGCTGGGGCTGGTGTACTTCCATCAGCAGCAATACCTGCAGGCCTGGCCGATCTTCCAGAAGCTGGCCCAGCGCACCGGCAGCGTCAACGACTGGTTCAACGTCGCCACCTCGGCCACGCTGGCCGGTGAAATCGCCCAAGGCTCCAGCGCCTTTGAAAGCGCCCTCAAGGCCCATGAGGGCAGCGACGACAACCCCGCCCTGAGCGCCGCCAGCATGCATCTGTACTACGCCTGCGCGCTGCGCGAGCGCAGCGAACACGCCAAGGCATTCGAGCACGTGCAGGTGCTGCGCGCCCTGTACGAAAAGCTGCCGCAGACCGACGCCCGCACGCTGGAGCTGCGCAACTTCCCACGGCTGGACGCCGTGCTGGACATGATGGCCGACGTGCTGGCCCACTCCGGCGACATCCCTGAAGCCGAAGCCTGGCTGCGCAGCTTCGGCCAGCAGCTCAAGGGCGGCAGCGTCCACAAAGACATCGCCCAGGCCATTGAGCGCCTGCACCGCAAGGCACCGCCGGCTGGGGCTTCTCAGGGGGCAGCCGCCACGCCCGCTGCCCCAGAGCCGGAGCCCCCCGCCGCCGCCAGCGCCCCCCTGGCCCAGGCCGGCGTCGCGCAACAAAGCCTGCCCCTGGAGCGTCAGGACAAAGAGCCGCGGCTGGACTGAACGCTGCCGCGGGCACGCGAATCAACAAACGGCATTGCGGCCCTGGGCAGGGCCTGCTGCCTTGCCCTGGCGCAACCGCGCCAGGGCTTGCACGGCCAGCCACAGCAGCCCGGTCAACCCGGCGTATAGGCCGACCAGAAAGCCCACGGCATGGCGCGGCACCTCGACGTAGCCATCGCCAAAGACCGAGGAAAACACGCTGTAGAACATCACCATGCCACCCAGGCCCAGCAGCATCCAGGCGGCCTGGGCGCTGCCGCTGCGGCGCAGCACGGCCAGGGCCAGGCACAGCGGGCTGGCCAGCGCCGCCAGCCAGAACAGCGCCTGCCAAGCCCAAGGGGCCTGATTCAAGCCCAGCCAGGCCGCCAAGGCCGTGGACAGCGAACTGCCGCGCGCCACCTGGCGGCGCAGCGCGGCGCTGCTGCCATCTGGCGAAGCCGCCTCGAAAGCGATGATGCCGGCATGGGCATGAAAGGGGCTGAGCCTGGCCAGGCCGATGCGCATCGGGGTGAAGAAGGTGGCCGGCTGCTGCGCAAACAGCGCCAGCAGGCGTTTTCTGGAGAACTGCTGCAAGGCCGGGCAAGGGTGGTTTTCGATCATGCCGGGCGCGTACCAGTTCAGGCCCTTGCCGGCCATGCAGCTGGGCGGCAGTTGCAGCGTTTGCAGCGCGGCCTGCGGGTCAGGCGCGGCGGGCAGCACGGCCTCCAGCACGGTGTTGGTGCTGTTGACCCAGGGAATCTTGGCATTGAGCCCCTTGGGCTTGTTCATCTGCCCGTAGGCCAGCGGGATCAGCAGCGCCAGCGCCAGCAGCAGCGCGCCGGGCCGCCAGATGCGCCAGCGCGCCAGGCACAGCGCGGCCAGCGCGCACAGCGCCGCCGCCAGCGGCATGTACTGGTGCTTGCTCAGGCCCAACCACAGCAGGATCAGCACCCACAGCAGCCAATAGGCGCTGCCGCGCTGGCCGGCCCGGCCCCGCTGCTGCGCCAGATCGGCCAGCAGCAGCAGCGCCAGGCACAGGCCGGCGATGGTCGAGACCTCGTGGTAGAGGGTGTTGAAGTACAGCAGATGCACCCAGTCGCCCAGCGCCAGCGCCAGCAGGAAGGCCGCGGCCAGGCGCAGCGGCGCGCTGCCCAGCGCCCC
>JAUMYI010000264.1 GCA_030528705.1 Comamonadaceae bacterium
GAGGCCCCCTACCGCGTCGAGCGCATGCTGGTGCAACTGGAGCAAGCGGGCATTCTGGCGCGCCAGCAGGCGCTGCTGCTGGGCCATTTCACCCAGGCGCCGCCGGCCCCGCGCGAGCGCGACTA
The DNA here is from genome assembly GCA_030528705.1 of Comamonadaceae bacterium. Taxonomy (GTDB): domain Bacteria; phylum Pseudomonadota; class Gammaproteobacteria; order Burkholderiales; family Burkholderiaceae_C; genus Lampropedia. Next base: position 126 of record JAUMYI010000264.1, read on the forward strand.
CCACCTGGGCAGCATCGTCGCCGCGCTGCGCGCGCGCACCGGCTTGCCGGTGCTCACCGGCCTGCCCTTCGGCCATGTGCCCACCAAGGTTTGCCTGCCCGTAGGCGCCAACGTGCAGTTGCAAGTGGGCGCGCGTGAGGCCATGCTGGTTTGGGGCCATTGGTGAAGGCCTTTGCATGCGCCGTGCGCGGCGCTGCACAGGCCGGTGCGCTCTTCGCAAGGGGCGGCACACTCCATGCCTTGAGCGTTTGGCCCTGTGTCGCCTGCGCTGGCCACAATGTGGCCAAGCATGACGAAAAACTGGAGTCGGCGCGGCATTGAATTGACGTTTCTGCAACGATTGCGACACCTTGGCCTGGGTTTGGCGCAATTGTGAATAAATGCAATTTACAATCCCCAATCTCTTTCGGCGCCCACGTCTTGTCAGGTATGGGTGCCGTTTTCAAGACTCTGTTTCTCATCAAAGGACTGTGAGATGGCTCGTCGATTCTCTGCATTGGCTCTGCTTCCCGTCAGCCTGGCTGCCATGGCTTTGACACAACCTGCTCAGGCGCAGGACTACCCTGGCAGCAAGCCGATCACCATCATCGTTCCGTTCTCCGCAGGCGGCCCGACCGACAAGGTTGCGCGCGATTTCGCCGATGCGCTGCGCAAGCACCTGGGCAATGCCTCGATCGTGATCGACAACGCAGCAGGCGCTGGCAGCACCATCGGCCTGGCCAAGGCCGCCCGCGCCAAACCCGATGGACACACCTTGCTGGTGGCGCACATCAGCATGTCCACCGTGCCTTCGCTCTATCGCAAGCTGTCCTTCAACGTCAAGGAAGACTTCGAGTACCTGGGCATCATCAATGACGTGCCGATGACGCTGATCAGCCGCCCGACGCTGGAGGCCAACAACTACTCCGAGCTGATGAGCTGGGTCAAGAGCCAGAAAGATGGCGTCAATCTGGGCAATGCCGGCCTGGGCTCGGCCTCGCACCTGTGCGGCCTGATGTTCCAGGACGCCACCAAAATCCAGATGGTGACCGTTCCCTATGCCGGCACTGCGCCGGCCATTGCCGACTTGCTGGCCGGTCAGATCGACCTGTTGTGCGACCAGACCACCAACACCACGCCGCACGTGTCGGCCAAGAAGGTCAAGGCTTTTGCCGTGACCACGCCCAAGCGCCTGGAGGCCGAGGCCTACAAGGAGTTGCCGACGCTGAACGAAGCCGGCCTGCAGGGCTTCAACGTCACGATCTGGCACGGCCTGTACGCTCCCAAGGGCACGCCCAAGGAGGTGGTCAGCAAGCTCAACGCAGCCCTGAAGGAGGCGCTCAAGGACCCCGAGTTCATCAAGCGCCAGAGCGATCTGGGCGCGGTCGTGGCCAGCGACGAGCGCACCAACCCCGAGCAGCACAAGGCATTCGTGGCTTCGGAAATCGAGAAGTGGGGCGCCGTGATCAAGGCCGCTGGCCAGTACGCGGACTGATCGGGTCTTTGGCCCCTTGTCAACGGCCCTGCGGGGCCGTTTTTGCTGCGGTTTGCTGCGCTGCGAAGCGGTCAATCGTTGGCAATTGGCCACACAGAGTAAAGAGCGTGATCAATTGCGCCTGTGTTGCCCGCTGCGCTGCCCAATGAGGGCAGGCGGCAGCTTTTCCCTGGGCAATGCGCTGACTGGCCAATGCGTTGTCGCTATCGAACGGGTGGCGGCAAGCGGTTGTGAGGCTTGGCTTGAATGGTGATAATCGCCTGCAATCGTATCGACTGATAGGAAATGTAAAAGTGGACATCACCCAATTGCTGGCCTTTAGCGTCAAGAACAAGGCATCGGACTTGCACCTCTCGGCGGGCCTGCCGCCGATGATTCGCGTCAACGGCGACGTGCGGCGCATCAACGTCGAGCCGCTGGATCACCGCACGGTGTTCTCGATGGTCTACGACATCATGAGCGATGCCCAGCGCAAGACCTACGAAGAATTCCTGGAGGTGGACTTCTCGTTCGAGATCGACGGCCTGGCGCGTTTTCGCGTCAACGCCTTCAACCAGAACCGTGGCGCAGCGGCGGTGTTCCGTACCATTCCCAGCAAGGTGCTGACGCTGGAGCAACTCAACGCGCCGCGCATCTTTGCCGATCTGGCGCTCAAGCCGCGCGGCCTGATTTTGGTGACCGGGCCGACCGGCTCGGGCAAGTCCACCACGCTGGCGGCGATGATCAACCACCTCAACGAGAGCGAGTACGGCCACATCCTGACGGTGGAGGATCCGATCGAATTCGTGCACGAGAGCAAGAAGTGCTTGATCAACCAGCGCGAGGTCGGGCCGATGACGCACTCGTTCACGGCCGCGCTGCGCTCGGCGCTGCGTGAAGACCCGGACGCCATTTTGGTGGGCGAGCTGCGCGATCTGGAAACCATCCGCCTGGCCCTGACTGCGGCCGAGACTGGCCACTTGGTGTTCGGCACGCTGCACACCTCCAGCGCGGCCAAGACCATCGACCGCGTGATCGACGTCTTCCCCGCCGAGGAAAAGGAGATGGTGCGCTCCATGCTGTCCGAATCGCTGGAGGCCGTGATCTCGCAGACGCTGCTCAAGACCAAGGATGGCAGCTCGCGCGTGGCCGCGCACGAGATCATGCTGGGCACGCCTGCGATCCGCAACCTGATCC
>JAUMYI010000265.1 GCA_030528705.1 Comamonadaceae bacterium
GGGCGGATGACGTGGCGCGTCTCGAACATGAAGGCCATGGTGGCGTCCACCTTCTGCGGCGTGCTGGTGTCGATGCGGCTGGCCTTTTCATAGGTGGCCGCATCGGGGCCGTGGCCGCTCATGCAGTTGTGCAGGCTGGCGCCGCCGGGCCGGAAGCCATCGGCCTTGGCGTCGTACTCGCCGTGGATCAGGCCCATGAACTCGCTGGCGATGTTGCGGTGAAACCAGGGCGGGCGGAAGGTGTTTTCGGCGGCCAGCCAGCGCGGCGGGAAGATCACGAAGTCGATGTTGTCCCAGCCCGGGGTGTCCGAGGGCGATTGCAGCACCAGGAAGATCGACGGATCCGGGTGGTCGTAGCTGATCGAGCCGATGGTGTTGAAGCGGCGCAGATCGTACTTGTAGGGCGCGAAGTTGCCATGCCATGCCACCACGTCCAGCGGCGAGTGGCCGATCTTGGCGCGCCAGAGGTTGCCCATGAACTTGGCCACCAGCTCGAAGTCGCCCTCCACGTCCTCGTACCAGGCCACGGGGGTCTGGAAGTCGCGCGGGTTGGCCAGGCCGTTGGAGCCGATCACGCCCAGGTCGGGCAATTGGAAAGGCACGCCGTAGTTCTCGCAGATGTAGCCGCGCGCGCAGCCATCGAGCAGCTCGACGCGAAAGCGGATGCCGCGCGGGATGACGACGATCTCCTGCGGCTGGGCCTCGATCAGCCCGCACTCGGTGGCAAAGCGCAGCCGGCCCTGCTGCAGCACGATGAGCATTTCGCCATCGGCGTTGTAGAAAAAACGCCCCTGCATGCTGCGGTTGATGGCGTAGATGTAGATGGCCGAGCCGCTTTGCGCGTGCGGATCGCCATTGCCGGCCATGGTGTGCAGGCCGTCGATGAAGTCCACCGCCTGCTCCTGGGCTGGCAGCGGCAGCGGATCCCAGCGCAGCTGGTTGGGCGTGGTGGGCTGCTCAAGGAAGTCCTGCGTGATGCCGCCGTTGTCCATGGGCTCGAAGGGCTGGTGCGCCGCGCCGGGGCGCATGCGATAAAACCAGGTGCGGCGATTGGCGCGGCGCGGCGCGGTGAAGGCCGTGCCGGAGATCTGCTCGGCATACAGGCCGTAGGGGCAGGTCTGCGGCGAGTTCTGGCCGACGGGCAGCGCGCCGGGCAGGGCCTCGGTGGCCCATTCATTGGCAAAGCCGCTCAGGTATTGCAGCGGCGCATGGGTGGCGGTGGGCATGGGCTTGTCTCCTTGTGTTCCCTTGGATGTGGCGCTGCATTCCTGACCTTGGGCGCAGCAGAGCCAGCCATTGTGGTCATGCTCAGGTTATTGGCAATAAAGATGGCGTTATAAATACTATTCACAAAGCTGATGGATCAATCTTGGATTTGCCGCCTTATGTCGTTGGACAGCCTGCGCCGCTTCGACCTGAACCTGCTGCTGATCTTTCATGCGCTGATGGACACGCGCAGCGTCTCGCGCGCGGCGCAGGCGCTGGGCATGTCGCAGCCGGCCGTCAGTGCGGCGCTGGCGCGCCTGCGCCTGGCGGTGGGCGATGCGCTGTTCGTGCGCTGCGGTCGCAGCGGCATGCAGCCCACCCCGCTGGCCGAGCAAATGGCCGGAGCGGTGGCCGATGCGCTGGCCGGCATCAGCCACAGCATGCGCGTGCGCGCCGACTTCGATCCGGCGCGAAGCCGGCGCCAGTTCACCATCGCCATGCTCGATGCCGCCGAGGCGCACTTCATGCCCGCGCTGGCCGCGCACTGCCAGCGCCATGCGCCGGGCATTGGCATTGCCGTACAAACGCCGCTGCAGGCCGCAGGCGGCGTGCAGGCCGCGCTCTTGCAAGGCACGGTGGATCTGGCCATCGGCGCTTTCGAGGACATGCCGCAAGGCGCGCTGCAACAGCTGCTGTTCGAGCAGCCCTTCGTGCTGCTGGCGCGCAGCGGGCACCCGGCTCTGCCCGATGCCGCCGCGCCCGGCCCTGGCCCGGCCCGCAGCCGCGCGGCCCGCGCCGTCCAGCCGCCGCCATTGGGCCATTGGTTGGCCCAGCAGCCCCAGCTCGATGCCGCCTGCCTGGCTGGGGCCGCCTGCGCGCTGCTGCAACAGCCGCAGGGCGCGTATGCACAGGCGCAGCAGGTGCTGCTGGCACTGGCTGGCGGCAGCGGCAGGAAGCGCCAGCGGGGGGCGGGTGCGGCGGCGCAGGCCGCGGGCGCTGCCGGCCCAGGGGCCGAGCCCGCGCACTACCACTGCGCCAGCCTGTTGACGCTGCCGCTGCTGGTGGCCCAGTCGGACGCCGTGGCGCTGGCGCCGGCGCATTTGGCGCGCACCTTCACGGCCGTTCTGCCGCTGCGGGCCTGGCAGCTGCGCCTGGGGCGGCAAGCGCCGGTGCTGCGCACCTATTGCTTCTGGCATCCGCGCTTTCACCGGGACGAAGGCACGCGCTGGTTGCGTAACATGTTATTTGCACTGTTCGCGCAGCCAGCCCCGACCGCTAGAATCGCTCGCCGTTCACCGGAGTGATGGCGCTGCGCAGCGTCGTTTCGGTGTTCGCGTGTGCAGGCCCTTGTCCTGGCAAGCGCCCGACGCACGGCAAACCATTGATCAACTTTTTTTGTGAGGCATATCGTGATGCAGCGTATGGGTATTTTGGGCGTGGCCGCTGCGGCCGCGCTGGTGTTGGCCGGGTGCCAGACGACAGGGATGAACTTGGGCGGCGGCAACACCGTGGCCACGGGCGGCGCGGCCGGTGGCA
>JAUMYI010000266.1 GCA_030528705.1 Comamonadaceae bacterium
CGCTTTTGCAGCGCCAGGTATTCCTGCGACTGCATTTCGTTCAGGCGCGAGACGGTGCGCGGGAACTCATGCGCCAGCGGGCCTTGCAGGTACAGCTGCTCGGGCGCGACGGCGGCCGAGACCATCAGCTTGACGCTGCGGTCGTAGAGCACGTCCACCAGCCAGGTAAAGCGCCGCGCCTCCGAGGCCAGGTTGACCGACATCTGCGGGATGTCCGAGACCAGCACGGTGTGGAACTGGTTGGCGATTTCCAGATAGTCGTTCTGCGAGCGCGGGCCGCCGCACAGTTGCCTGAAGTCGAACCAGATCACGCCGCCGGCGCGGCGCTTGGCCGGGATGCTGCGCGACTCGATGCGCATCAGCGGCTCCTCGTCGGCGCTTTCGGCCAGTTGCTCGAAGGCCGCGGCCATGGCGGCGTCGGCCTCGGGGCCGTTGGGGCAGTGGTAGAGCTGCACGTGCTGCAGCGTGCGCCTGCGGTAGTCAACGCCGTTGTCCACGTTGACCACTTCCATGCGCTCGTTGAGCAGCGCGATGGCCGGCAGGATGCGGTCGCGGTGCAGGCCGTTGGGGTAAAGCTCATCGGGCCTGAAGTTGGAGGTGGTGACAAAGCCCACGCCATTGTCGAACAGCGCCAGCAGCAGCTTGTAGAGGATCATCGCGTCCGTGATGTCGGCCACGTGGAACTCATCGAAGCAAATGAGCTTGTAGCGCCTGGCAATGCGCGCGCCCAGCACGTCCAGCGGGTTCTGCGTGCCTTGCAGGGCGTGCAGCTCGCGGTGCACCTCGCGCATGAACTCGTGAAAGTGCAGCCGCACCTTGCGCTGGATGGGCACCTGCTGGAAAAAGCATTCCATCAAAAAGCTCTTGCCGCGCCCCACGCCGCCGTACATGTACACGCCCTGCGGGATGTCAGGGCGGTTGAGCAGCTTCTTGAGGCGGTTGGAACGCTTGCTCTTGTACGCCGCCCATTCCTCTGCGCAACGCTGCAGCGCCTGCACCGCGCGCAGCTGCGCCGGATCGGCCTGGTAGCCCTTCTGCGCCAAACTGGCCTGGTAGGCCTCTCGCACATTCATGCCTGTGTCACTTTCTGTTGTTGTGTCACGCCCTGCGGGCAAGCTGGCGATTGTCCCATAGCCCCGGCGCTGGCCAAGCCCAGGCCCGGCCAGCGGCGACAATAACCGCCTTTGACACACCGCCCTCGACTCACCGCCGCAGCCCCCATGCCCAGCCACGATCCCTTCAGCCCCTGGCACGCCGCTGGCGATGCCCGCGACAACGGCACTGCGCCCGCCAGCGCCGCCCAGCGCGCCCCCGGCGCCAGGGTCTGGCCGGTGGGCGCGCTGTGCCTGGCCATTGGCGATGCGCTGCAGGCGCGCTTTGGCGCCGTGGCCGTCGAAGGCGAGATCAGCGGTCTGAGCCGCGCCGCCAGCGGGCACCTGTACTTCGCCCTCAAGGACGCCCAAGGCCAGCTGCGCTGCGCCATGTTCCGCCGCGCCGCGCAACTGGCCGCATTCGATCCGGCCGAGGGCGACCGCGTCATCGTGCAGGGCCGCGTCAGCCTCTACGGCCCGCGCGGCGAGCTGCAGCTGGTGATCGAGAGCATGCGCCGCGCCGGCCTGGGCAGCCTGTACGAGCAATTCCTGCAACTCAAGCAGCGCCTGCAGCAAGAAGGCCTGTTCGACGCCGCGCGCAAGCGCCCGCTGGCGGCACTGCCGCGCGGCCTGGCCATCGTCACCTCGCCCAACGCCGCCGCGCTGCACGACGTGCTCAGCGCGCTGCGCCGCCGCGCGCCGCACGTGCCCGTGCTGCTGGTGCCGGCCCTGGTGCAGGGCGCGGGCGCGCCGGCCTCGCTGCGCGCGGCGCTGGCCCAGCTCTACGAGGGCATCGCCCAGGGCCGGCTGCGCCGCGCCGATGGCCTGCCGCTGCACATCGACACCATCTTGCTGGTGCGCGGCGGCGGCTCCATCGAAGACCTCTGGGCCTTCAACGACGCCGAGCTGGCGCGGCTGATCGTGCAAAGCCCGGTGCCGCTGGTGGCCGGCATCGGCCACGAGACCGACTTCACCATCGCCGACTGGTGCGCCGACCTGCGCGCGCCCACGCCCACCGCCGCCGCCGAGCTGGCCGCCCTGCCCCGCCAGCAGCTGCTGCAGGCGCTGCAGCGCAGCCATGAGCGCCTGACCCAGGCGCTGGACCGCTACGGCATGGAGCAACAGCGCCGCCTGCAGTGGGCCGGGCGCCTGCTGGCGCGCCCCTCGGCGCTGCTGGCGCAGCACGCCGCGCAGCTGCAACGCAACGCCCAGCGCCTGCGCCACAGCGGCCAGCAACAGCTCGAACGCCAGGCGTTGCGCCTGCAACAGCATGGCGCGCAGTGGCCGCGCGCGCTGCAGGCCAGCCTGCAAGCGCAGCAACAGCGCCTGGCCCAGGCCGCGCTGCGGCTGCGCATGCTCGACCCGCAGCAGGTGCTCGAACGCGGCTACGCCATCCTCAGCACCGCACAGGGCGAGATCGTGCGCGGGCCCGCGCAGCTGCAGCCCGGCCAGACCCTCACCGCCCGGCTGGCCCAAGGCAGCGCCACGCTGCAAGTGCCGCCGCGCCCAGCGCAATCGCCACACCCCCAGCCCGAACACCCGCCCGCGCCGCAGCAAAAGCTGCCGTTTTGAGCGCCTGTTCAAAGTCTCGATGCGAGTAGGCGAGAAGCAGTTTTGGATGGCTGCAAGGCGCCCCATCGCGCA
>JAUMYI010000267.1 GCA_030528705.1 Comamonadaceae bacterium
CGCCTTCGCCTTCGTCCACCGGGTCGATGAATTCGAGCACGATTTCCGCCGCCGGAAAGGCCACGCCGTCGAGCATGAAGTCGCCGCCCTCCACCACCTGCCCGCCTTGCACCGGCACATGCGCGAGGATGGTCTTGCCGATGTTGGCCTGCCAGATGCGCACCTCCACCACGCCATCCCGCAGCCGCCCGGCCGAAATCATGCCGTTGGCAATGGCGAACGGCCCGACCGCGCTGGAGAGGTTGCCGCAGTTGCCGCTCCAATCGACAAACGCTTCGCCAATGGCCACCTGGCCGTAGAGGTAGTCCACGTCGTGGCCGGGCCGGGTCGATGGCGAGATGATCACGCACTTGCTGGTGCTGGATGTGGCCCCGCCCATGCCGTCGATGTGCTGGGCATAGGGGTCGGGCGAGCCGATCACGCGCATCAGCAGCGCATCGCGCGCCGCGCCGGGCTGCTGCGCCTGGGGCGGCAAATCCTCCAGGCGGAAGAACACGCCCTTGCTGGTGCCGCCGCGCATGTAGGTGGCGGGGATGCGCAGCGGGGCTTGGAATGGTGGGGCAGGGGGCATGGCAATTCCTTGTGGGCAAGAGGGCGGAGCAAACAGCGGATCGGATGGGGCAATGCGGGTCAGTCATCCACTCCGGGGCGCAGCGCTGGCAGTGTCAGGGTGCCGTCGGCATTGCGGATGTTGCGCAGTAGGCGCTCGCCGCCGGCCTGGCCGCTGTGGCTGTCGTAGTGCAGCGCCAGGGCCATGTCCTCACGGCAGTTGCCACGGCGCTGGGCCGCCGCCTGGGGCGAGCAGAGCAGCACCTGGGCGTGCAAGCGGCGGATGTCCGCGGGGTCGGGCGCCATGCGCCAGACCATCGGGGCGACCTGGTTCAGGGTGGCGCCGCGCAGATGCGTATCCAGATGGCGCTGCGTGTGCGCCAGGATCGCGGCCTGTAGCTGCTTGTAGTAATCCGTGTAGGCGATCACGCGCAGCCGGGCTGGCTCGGGCGGCAGCGGGGTATCGGGCCTGAGCCAGATGGCATACAGCGGCGCATCCGGGCGGTTGGGCGCCTGGGTTTCCCAGCTCAGCTGCTCGGGCATCGTGGCCGGCGTGGCGCCGCTCTGGCGCAGGTACAGCTCCCAGTGCGGCGGCCCCCAGTCGGTGCCTGCAGCCGCCTTGGCCCACGCCGCCCAGTAGGCTTGGGCGCAAGGGCTCAGGCGGGCCAGTGCGGCGCGGGTGTTGCCTTGAATGTCCAGCTCCACCAGCGGGGCCGGGCCGCTGCCGCTGGAGACCATGCCCAGCATCGGCAGCCCGCAGCCACGCAAGGCGGCCACGCTGGTGTTGAAGATGGCGGCCTTGTAATGGCCGCTGTCGTAGGCGTGTTGCAGGATCTCGCGGCAACGCTGCGGCTCGCAGATGCTCAGGTCGCGGTGGCTCAGCTTGATGCGGAAATTGGCGTCATCGCGCGCGGCCAGGACGATTTCATAGCCCTGCAAATCCCCGCGCAGGCCGGCCTTGTGCAGCTGGAACCGACCTGGCCAGGTGGCCTCGGCCAGGGCCACGGTTTGCTGCGTGGCCTCATTGAGCGCGCGCGGGTTGTGGCAGGCCGCCAGCGGCAGGCAGGCCAGCAGGCCCGCCAGGCCGCGCAGCGCGGCGCGCTGGCGGCGCATCATTGGGCCTCCAGCTTGGCCGCTGAGATGGTCTGGGCCCATTTGGCGGTTTCGCTGTCGATGAGGCGGGCGAAGTCCTCGGGCGAGCCGCCGCCGGTCTGGCCGGCCGTTTCCTCGAACGCGGCGATCACGTCGGGCTGCTGCAGAACGCGGTTGGCGGCGGCGTTGATCTTGTCCACGATGGCGCGCGGCAGCCCTGCCGGGGCGATGATGCCCTGCCAATTGGTGGATTCGAAGCCCGGCAGGCCCGATTCAGCCAGCGTGGGCACATCGGGCAGCAGCGGCAGGCGCTGGGCGCTGGTGACGGCCAACGGGCGCACCTTGCCGGACTTGATCGCCGGCATGGCCGCATAGCCCATTTCGAACATCATCGGGATGTGCCCGGCCATCAAATCGGCCGCAGCCGGTGCGCCGCCCTTGTAGGGCACGTGCGAGAGCGCGATGCCCGCCTGGTGGGCAAACAGCTCGCCCGAGAGGTGGTGCGCCCCGCCCATGCCGGAGGAGCCAAAGCTGAGGCTGCCGGGGTCTTTCTTGGCCAGCGCGATCAGCTCCTGCACCGTTTGGGCGGGCACGGCCTGGTGGACGTTGAGGATCAGCGGCGCCTGCTCGATCAGCACGATGGGCGTCAGATCGGTCTTGACCTGGTAGGGCACGGTCTTGGGCGTCAGCGTGGGGTTGACCGCCAGTGGTGCCAGGTGGCCGCTGCCAATGGTGTAGCCATCGGGCTGGGCCTTGGCAATGTGCGCGGTGCCGATGACGCCGCCCGCGCCGGCCTTGTTCTCGATGACGATGGTCGCGCCCAGCTCCTTTTCCAGCTTGCGCGCGATCAGGCGCATGCGCGTGTCGGCAAAGCCGCCTGCGGCATAGGGCACGACGAAGGTGATGGGCTTGGCGGGCCAGGCCTGCTCTGCCTGGGCGGCGGCGGAAAACGCCGTCGCCCCGGCCAGGGCCCAGGTGCACAGTGCGGCAAGGCGCAAGGAAAAACGCTGCATGGTCATCGCTCCAAGTGGTGGTGGCAAAGTGCGCGTTATGCCATGTTTGCGGCCCTGCCGGCGTCAACTGGGGCGCTGCC
>JAUMYI010000268.1 GCA_030528705.1 Comamonadaceae bacterium
CCGGCGTGCGCCACCGGGGCGCACGGCGCATCGTCTGCGGCGGCCGGCAGGCCACCGCGCCCGAGCGTTGCTATTACACGGTCGACCATTACGCCAGCTTCCGCCGCATGCTGCTGCCGTAGGGGTTGTCGACCCCTAGTGTGCTCTCGCGCAGATCACTGCACGAATCAAACTGATGCATGTCGCGTCAGGGCAAGGCGCAAAACGCAGCAATGCCGGGCGGTATCGCGCGCATTTGCAACGCAGCCATGGCGTGACAGACGCGGCTTGTATGTGGCAGCAGCGCAGAGCACCGCGGCCGCGTGCGCACGCGCTGCTTGCCAGAAGGGCTGGCCTGGGGGTTTACTCAGAGCCTGTTCCAAATCTCAGTGAGCGTGGGCGAAGCAAAAAGCAAGAACACGCTCTTCAAAGCTACAGCCGCGCCAGGTGCAGCTGCGCCAGACGCCACCTCCGCTTGCCAACATCACCCGCTTGCGCAGTGCTGCAGCGAAAATTTAATGTAAATAAAAATTACTATAATTAAAATAATTTTTGTTAACTACAATCACTATGGCATCCTCCAACCCCTCTCCCGTTGCCTTGGCGGCGCGCCTGGCGCTCATGACTGTGTGCACAGGCTTGCTCAACACCGCGCCGCAGGCTTGGGCACAGGCTGCGCCCTCTACCAGCAACAACACCTTGGCTGAAGTCACCGTCTATGGCTCATCTTCCGCCGCGCATGAGGAGCCGCCCAGCGAAGCAACACGCAGCTACAAAGCCACTTCCGTCCAGTCGGCCACTGGCATGGCGCTATCAGCGCAGGAAACGCCGCAGGCCATCACCGTCCTCACCCGCCAGCAGATGGATGACCACCAGCTCGACACACTGTCCAAAGTGCTCGACAGCACGCCTGGCGTGTCCAGCAGCGCCATTGACCGGGGGCGGCAACGCTTTTCGGCGCGTGGCTTTGCCATCGACAAATACCAAGTCGATGGCCTGAGCGTGAACTGGTCCGGCCCATGGGCTGCGGGGGAGGCACTGGCCGACACCGTGCTGTACGACCGGGTAGAAGTAGTGCGCGGCGCAACCGGCCTGCTCAATGGCGCAGGCCAGCCCTCAGCCAGCGTCAACCTGGTGCGCAAACGGGCCCACAACCGCCAGCGCAGCACTGTGCTGGCAGCGGGCCTGGAAAGTGAGAAAAGCCTGCGCGCGACGCTGGACCACAGCCAGCCTCTGAATGCCGATGCCTCGGTGCGTGGCCGCTTCGTGCTCCATCAGCAAGGGGGCGACACCTTTATCGCGCGTGAGAAAAGCCGCCAAGGCGCGCTGTACGGCGTCATTGATGCCGACTTCAGCCCCGCCACTCGTGCCAGTCTGGGGCTGAGCCACCAGCACACCCGCAAAAACAGTGCCATGTGGGGCGGCCTGCCCACCTTGTTCGATGACGGCCAGCTCACCAACTGGCCACGCAGCATGAACAGCAGCGCCAACTGGGTGTACTGGAACACCGGCAACACCAATCTGTTCTTCGACAGCCAGCACCGCTTCGACGAACGCTGGAGCCTGAGCCTGAAGGCCAACCAGCGCCGTTTCGACAGCCGCGCGGCCCTGTTTTACTTCAGCGGCAACACCGTCAACCGGGCCGATGGCCTGGGCTGGTCACCCTGGCCGGGCAAGTTCTCTACCGAGGGCAAGCAAAATACCGCGCAATTGCAGCTGGACGGCCAATTCGATGCCTGGGGCCAGCGGCACGATGTCGTCGCCGGCCTGCAATACAACAAGCAGCGCCGCACCTCGCGCAGTGCCACTGGCAATACCAACATCGCCCCTGCCAGTAACTTCTTTGCCTGGGATGGGAGCTACCCCGAGCCAACCTGGGGCGGCTACAGCCTCAGCCTGGATCAGATCGACACCGAAAGCGCCCTCTATGCTGCCGCCCGCATGCGCGTGAGCAAGCAGCTCTCGGTCATCGCTGGCAGCCGCCTGAGCCGTTGGAAAAGCCACGGCACAAGCTCTGGCAAGCCCTTTGAGCACCGGCCCGGCTCGGTCTGGACGCCCTATGCCGCCGTGCTTTATGACTTCACGGCTGAGCACACGGCCTACGCCAGTTACACCAGCATCTTCAAACCGCAAAACGAGCGTGACATCCACAACCAGCTGCTCGCCCCCATTGAAGGCAAAAACTACGAAATCGGCCTGAAAAGCAGTTGGCTCGGCGGCGAGCTGGACACACAAATCAGCCTGTTTCGTACGCTGCAAGAGAATCTGGCCCAGCGCACCGATGCCCACATCCCCGGCGTAGAACCGGCCACTTACGCCTACCGCGCCGCCAAAGGCGCCAAAACCCGTGGCTTCGAAGCAGAGGCAGCAGGCCGCATCACAAGCCATCTGCAACTGGGCGGGGGCTACAGCCAATGGCGCGGCCAGGACGCCGACGGCACGGCGCTCAACACCACCGAACCGCGTCGCCAGTTCAAGCTTTTCGCCAGCTACGACGCCCAGCGCCTGTTGCCTGGGCTGACTCTGGGCGGCAGCATCAACTGGCAAAGCCGCATCTACACCCGCACCAGCAACAGGGCTACGGGCGGCAACATCGAATACGGCCAGAATGCCTATGCCCTGCTCGGCCTGATGGCGCGCTATCAACTCAGCCCGCAGCTCTCGGGCCAGCTCAACATCGACAATCTGCTGAACAAGAAATACATCAACCAGCTCAGCTTCAATCAGTACGGCTACGGCGATCCGCGCCGCA
>JAUMYI010000269.1 GCA_030528705.1 Comamonadaceae bacterium
CGCAGCATGGCCGCCAGCAAATGCTCGGGCTGGATGTAGGCATGGTCGTTGCCCAGCGCCAGCGACTGCGCATCGCCCAGCGCCTCCTGAAACTTGGTGGTGAGTTTGTCGAATCGCATGTCGAAAATCCCTCTGCAATGGTGTTGACTGCATCGCACATAAGGCTGGCCCGCCAGGCATTCAAGAGGGCAGGCAAGCTTTTCGCCATGCCGCTTGCCCCAAAGCGGCTCGCACAGTTTCGCCTCTTGAGGCAAAGTCTTTACTGCCCAGCCGCAACGGGCTGCGTCTTAGAGCGTGTTCAAAGTTCTCGGCGCGAGCGGACAAAACGTGGGCTTGGGCGGCCTTGGCCGCGCTGCGGGAAAACGGTGTCGTTTGACACCCATATTGACCAACAAGGAGACATCGCATGCACCCCTCATCCATTCGTCGCCGCCAATTGCTGGCCTGGGGCGCCATCGCCCCCATGCTCGGCTGGGGCCATGTCAGCCTGGCGCAAACGACCTGGCCCAGCAAGATCATCAAGATCATCGTGGCCTTCCCTGCCGGGGGCCCGACCGACACGGTCGCCCGCATCATGGCGCACAAGCTGGGCCAGCGCCTGGGCCAACAAATCATCATTGAAAACAAGCCCGGCGCGTCGGGCTCGATCGGCACCGCTGCGCTCATCAACAGCCCGGCAGATGGCCACCACCTGTCCATGTTCGGCATGCCAGCATTGCTGGCCCCTTTGATGTACAAGAGCGACGCATACGACGTGACGCGGGACTTCGCTGCCGTGGCCGCCATCTACGACTTGCCCATGGCCATCATCATCAACCCGGCGGTCATTGAGCGCGTGGACGATTTGCCCGGCCTGATCCGCTTCATCAAGACCAGCGAGCAGCCGCTGAGCTTCACCAGCGCAGGCACGGGCAGCTTCGGCCACCTGGCCATGGAGCAGCTCAAAAGCATGGGCCAATTCGAGCTGATGCACGTGCCTTACCGCGGCAGCGCCCCGGCCGTGGCCGATTTGCTGGGCGGCCAGGTTGGCATCATGTTTGCCGACGTGGTCTCAGCCCTGCCATACATCCGCAACGGCAAGCTCAAGGCCATCGCCCTGAGCTCCCCCAATGCCAAGGCGCTGCTGCCCAATGCGGGCACCATCTCCGAGCAGGGCTTTGCAGGTTTTGACTTCGACTCCTGGGGCGGCCTGATTGCCCCCTTGGGCACCCCCCAGGCCATCATCGACCGGATTGCCAACGAAACCAGCCAGATCGTGAGCCAAGACGAAGAGCTGCGGCAAAAACTGCTCTCCGTAGGCGCCATCGCATCCTTTCAAGACGGCAAGCACATGCACGAGCGCCTGAAAAAAGACTTCGCCCGCTGGAGCGCCATCGCCCAAGAAAAAGGCATCAGTGCTGTTTGAGTGAGCGCCGTGGCCCGGCCCATGCAGCCCGGTCAAGACGGGGCGGGGCTTTGCCGCCGCCGGGCTGGCGGGCACAATGGCGCGCCGCTTTCAGCAAGAAAGGATTCCTTCGCATGCCCGCCTCTGCCCCATTTCGCCTCCGGGCCTGTCACGCTGCCCTGGCTGCCTTGCTGGGCGCCGCCGCATGCGCCGCTGTGCACGCCCAGTCGCAGCCCGCTGCCCCTGCCAAGTCCGCGCCGCCGTTGACGGCCGATGAGATCGCGCTGCTGCAGGCCCAGATGTCCGAGTCCAGCCCCTACCAGCGCCACAAGCTGTTGTTGCTGGCCTACGAGAATGCCTACCAGGCCGCATTGCAAGAGCGCTGCGCAGCCAGCGCCACCTTGCGCGATGGCAGCATCGTCTGGACGCCTGCGGCGTACCGCGCGCTGCAAGCTGATGCGGCGGCATTGCGCGAGCGCATGGGCCCTGGCATGCAGCCGGCCTTGTACCGCCTGCAAATGCCAGGCCATTTGTGGGCCTGGCGGCAGACCCCGCCCAGCGAGCGCCAGGCCATGCAGGCCACGTGGCGCAGCCCGGCGCACCAGCAGGCCTTGCAGATCGCCAGCACGCTGGAGATGCTGCAGGCTTGGCAGGATGCGCAATCGGCCTTTGGCATCAACGTGCTCACGGGCGAGGCATTTGCGCTGACGCCGATCGCGCTCAAGGCACAGCTCCAGGCCTCGGGGCACGAGGCCGCTGCCCGCCAGGCCATGGCGCAGGCTGCGCCCGAGCTGCTGGCCGACTGGGAGCGCGTGGGCAGCAGCCCGGCGCAGCACAGCAGCCAGGACCAGGCTTGGCTGGCGGCGCTGATGGGGCAGTTGCGCGCACGCGCCCAGGCCATCGTGCAGGACGGCGGGCTGCTGGCCGCGGTGCAGGCCAGCGACCCAGGGCTGGCCATCGAACAGGGCGATTTCGCCCAGTGGCTGGACATTGCCACCCAGGCCAGAGCCCTGCCGCCGGCCGATGCCGCCCAGTGCCAGGCTTTGGGCGGCCAGCCGCTGAGCGGGCCGCACGATCCGCAGGCCCTGGCCGCGGCGCGCTGCGCCCTGCTGCCAGCCCCTGCGGACACGGCCGCCGTCCAGCGCATGGCGCTGCGCATGCGGCCAGCCGACTACGCGCCCCAGACCAGCCGCTGGCTGTGCGCGCCGCCGGGCAAGCAGTGAGCGCCTGAGCGTTCACTGCTTGAGCAATGGGCACTGCGAGTCGGCCAACGGCAAAAAGGCCTTGTCGCCGGGGATGGTGGCCAGCAGCTTGTAGTAGTCCCAAGGCGCCCGGGATTCGCTG
>JAUMYI010000270.1 GCA_030528705.1 Comamonadaceae bacterium
TACGGCCTGGTGGGCGATTTGTTCACCGCCGTGCCCGAGCTGATCGAGAAGCTGTGATCCCCCTGGGCGCGGGGGGCGAAAAGTGCATAACACGCTCTAGGGAAGGGCCTGCACCATGGCGGGCCCCAGGATGCAAGCCAGCCGCCCAGCCCACAAATGGCATCCTTGGCGATGCCATTTTTCTTTTCTTTTTATGCAACGCATAGGCCGCCTGGCGCGCCATGCCCTTGCCGTCGAGGTATCTCCATGAGCTACAAAGCCCCAGTCAAAGATTTGCTGTTCAACATCGAGCACCTGGCCAACATCGAAGCCGTGGCCCAGCTGCCTGGCTTCGAGGAGGCCGGCCTGGACACGGCCCAGGCCGTGCTGCAGGAGTGCGCCAAGTTCAACGAGGACGTGGTGGCCCCGCTGAACGTGGTGGGCGACACCCAGCCTTCGAGCTGGAAGGATGGCCAGGTCACTGCGTCGCCGGGCTTTAAGCAGGCCTTTGCACAGTACGCCGAGGGCGGCTGGCAGGGCCTGCAGCACGATGCCGAATTCGGCGGCCAGGGCCTGCCCAAGACCATTGGCGCGGCCTGCCAGGAAATCCTCAACAGCGCCAACCTCAGCTTTGCGCTGTGCCCGCTGCTGACCGATGGCGCCATCGAGGCGCTGATGACCGCCGGCAGCGATGCGCTCAAGGCCACTTACCTGGAAAAACTCATCTCCGGCCAGTGGACCGGCACCATGAACCTGACTGAGCCGCAGGCCGGCTCCGACCTGGCGCTGGTGCGCTCGCGCGCCGAGGCGCAAGCCGACGGCAGCTACAAGGTCTTTGGCACCAAGATCTTCATCACCTGGGGCGAGCACGACATGGCCGAGAACATCGTGCACCTGGTGCTGGCCCGCGTGGCTGGCGCGCCCGAGGGCGTCAAGGGCATCAGCCTGTTCGTCGTGCCCAAGTTCCTGGTCAACGCCGATGGCTCGCTGGGTGCGCGCAACGATGTGCACTGCGTGAGCATCGAGCACAAGCTGGGCATCAAGGCCAGCCCCACGGCCGTGCTGCAGTTCGGCGACAAAGGCGGCGCCATCGGTTACCTGGTCGGCGAGGAAAACCGCGGCCTGGAGTACATGTTCATCATGATGAATGCCGCGCGCTATGCCGTGGGCGTGCAGGGCATTGCCGTCTCCGAGCGCGCCTACCAGCAGGCCGTGGCCTACGCGCGCGAGCGCGTGCAAAGCCGCCCGGTCGATGGCTCGGTCAAGGGCAGCGCGCCCATCATCCACCACCCGGACGTGCGCCGCATGCTGATGACCATGCGCGCCCTGACCGAAGGCACGCGCGCCACGGCGCTGACGGCTGCGGCTGCCTACGACGCCGCGCACCACCACCCGGATGCGCAGGTGCGCCAGGAAAACCAGGCCTTCTACGAATTCATGGTGCCGCTGGTCAAGGGCTACAGCACCGAGATCAGCCAGGAAGTGACGGCGCTGGGCGTGCAGGTGCACGGCGGCATGGGCTTCATCGAGGAAACCGGCGCGGCCCAGCACTACCGCGATTGCAAGATCCTGACCATCTACGAAGGCACGACCGCCATCCAGGCCAACGACCTGGTCGGGCGCAAGACCGGCCGCGATGGCGGGCAGGTCGCCAAAGCCATTGCCCAGCGCATCGCCAAGACCGAGCAGGAACTCAGTGCGTTGGGCACAGAGCCGGCCCAGGCCGTGGCGCGTGAGCTGGCCGCCGCCCGCCAGGCCTATCTGGACGTGGTGGATTTCATCGTCGCCAACAGCCGCGAGAACCCCAACGCCGCTTACGCCGGCTCCGTGCCCTACCTGATGCTGGCGGGCAATTTGGTGGCGGGCTGGAACCTGGGCCGCGCCCTGCTGGCCGCGCAGGCCGAGCGCGCCAAAGGCCAGGATCAGGCCTTCTGCGACGCCAAGATCACCACTGCGCACTTCTACGCCGAGCACATCCTGCCGCGCACCAAAGCCCTGCGCGATGCCATCGTCAACGGCGCGCACAGCGTCACCGAGCTGCCGCTCGATGGTTTTTGATTGCACTGGGCTTTCAGTCAAGCGCATCGCAGCAGCGTGCTGCCGTTGCGATGCGCGCATGGCCTGCCTGCCTGCGCGCGCTGCTGCAGACTGTGCGGGTGTGCCTCTATTGCGGAAAACGCAGCGGCGGCGCATAGTGCGGCTTCAGGCTTTGGTGCGGGCTGGGCGCCCGGCCCGCGCGAGGCGCTGAGCGAAAAGCCAGCCTGGGTTTTTGCCTGCCAGTGCAGTGAAGGCCAGTGGGCAAAAAATGCGCTGGCGCCGATCATCACGAAAGGAGCAAGTCTTATGAACCTGACCATTAGCGGACACCATCTGGAAGTCACGCCTGCATTGCGTGAATTCGTCACGAACAAGCTCGCACGCGTGGCCAAGCGATTTGACCAGTTGATCGACGTGAGGGTGGTGCTGGCGCTGGAGAACACCAAGGAAAAGCAAGGGCGCCAGACGGCCGAATGCACCATGCTGCTCAAGGGCGGCGACATCCACGTCAAGACCGCGCATGAGGATTTGTACGCGGCCGTCGATGAAATGGTGGACAAGCTCGACCGCCAGGTGGTGCGCTTCAAGGACAAGCTCAAGGAGCACGACCACCAGGCCCACAAGAAGACCATTTCTGCTTAAGAACATTGGTACTTGAGCCGAATCTCCCAACGACAAGCCCGCCCTGGCGCTT
>JAUMYI010000009.1 GCA_030528705.1 Comamonadaceae bacterium
TTTTCTTGGCGAGACAAGAAAAGTAGGTGCGCCGCCGGGCGCATATCCCGGCCTCGACACTGTCCACCCGCACGGGCAGTGGCTATTGAACGCCGTTCTCTCGGCTTTATTCAAAGAGCCTGTTCAAAGAGACAGCACGATCTTGTCGCCCACGGCGCGCGAGCAGCAGGCCATCATGCGGGTGTTGGCGGCGCGCTCGGCTTTGGTCAGCACCTTGTCGCGGTGGTCGATGCCGCCTTCGGCGACGGCCACCTCGCAGGTGCCGCACAAGCCCTCGCCGCAGTCGCAGGGGATGTCAAAGCCCGCGGCCTGCAGGGCCTGCAGCAGGGTTTGGTCGGCGGCCACGGGGATCTCCAGGCCCGAGTCCTTGAGGTGGGCCGTGAAGCCGTGCTCCTTGGAGGGGTCGAGTACGGCGCTGTCGGTGTGGAAATGCTCGAAATGCAGCACGCCTTCGGGCCAGGCTTCGGCCAGGGCCTCCAGCGCCTCGATCAGCCGCGCCGGGCCGCAGGCGTAGACGCGGGTGGCGGCGTCCACGTCGGCCAGCAGCGCGGCCAGCTCCATGCGCTGGCCCTGGTCCTTGGCGTAAAGCCGCAGCGCCGCAGCGTGATCGCGCTCAAGCCGCGCCAGCAGCGCCATGTGCGCGCGCGAGCGCGCCGCGTAGTGCAGGGTGTAGGGCTTGCCCAGGGCCTTGAGGCGATCGGCCATGGCCATCATGGGCGTGATGCCGATGCCGCCGGCGATGAGCACGAAACGCTGGCCGGCCTCGTCGAGCCTAAACAGGTTCTTCGGCCCGGACAGTTGCAACTGGCTGCCCGGCTGCAGCGTGTCGCAGAAAAAGCGCGAGCCGCCACGGCCCTCGTGCTCGCGCTGCACGACGACTTGCAGGGTGTCGCTCGCGCCGTTCGGGCCGGCCGGGCCGCACAGCGAGTATTTGCGGCGAAAGCCGCCGGCGATCAAATCCACGTGGGCGCCGGCGCTCCAGGCCGGCAGGGGCTCGCCGCTGGCGCTGGCCAGCACCAAGCGCCACAGGCCCTGGCCTTCCTGGTGCTTTTCGCGCACCACGACGGGGCGGGCGATGCTGTCCTTGGCGGGCGGGCCGATGTAGAACGGCGCGGGCTCGGGCAGGGCTTGCGCCAGGCGTTCGGGGTTGCGCGCCGGATCCCACTCAACCCACAGCGCGTCGGGGCCGCGAAACGAGGTGTTGGGCAGGTAGCTGGGCGTTTGGCCGGGCGCCAGGCGCATGTGCGGCAGGCGGCGCACGAATTCTTCAAGAAAGACGCGCATTTGCATGCGGCCGATGTTCTTGCCCATGCACTGGTGCGCGCCGTAGCCGAAGCTCAGGTGCTCGACGGCGGCCTCGCGGTACAGATCGACCTCGCCAGGGTTTTCGAAGTGGCGCGCATCGAAGTTGGCCGAGGCCTGCAACAGCAGCAGCTTGCCGCCCTTGGGGATGGGCACGCCGCCGACGACGGCATCGGCCGTGGCCACGCGCCGCCAGGCGATGATGGAGCCGGCCACGCGCAGGCATTCCTCGACTGCGTTGGGGATCAGCGCCGGGTTGTCGCACAGGGCTTGCCAGGCGCTGCGCTGGCTCAAGAGCGTCATGAAGGCGTTGGCCGTGGCGTTGGAGGTGGTCTCGTGTGCGGCGGCCAGGATGGCCATCATCATCGAGCGCAGGTAGGACATGGGCACCACGTCCGGGTGCTTGCGGTGCTGGGCGATGGTTTCGTACATCCAGCCCTGGCCCTGGCCTTCGGGCTGGGCCAGCATGTCGTCGAGGATGCGCTGCGCCGTGGCCCAGAACTGGCCGACGTTTTCGGCAATGTCGATTTGCTCCTGCGGCGTGGGCCGGCCCCAGGTGTTGAGCGTGTGCGCGGCGGCAAATTGCTGCAACTGCTGCACGCCGTCGTCGGACACGCCCAGAAATTTCAGTGCCACGGCCAGCGGGATTTCATAGAACATCTCGCTGACCAGGTCGGCGCGGCCCTTGTCGATGAAGCGGTCCATGTACTGGCGCGCCAGCGAGCGCACCATGGGCTCGAAGTGGATCAGCCGCTGGGGCAAAAAGGCGTCGAGCAGCAGGCGGCGGCGCGCCATGTGATCGGGCTCGTCCTCGTTGACCATGGTGCGGCTCATGGCGTAGCCATAGCTCTGCAAAATGGCGCTGACCTCGGGCGTGGGCGGGGTGATCTTCTCCAGCGCATTGGCCGGCGAGAACAGCAGGTTGTCGCGGAACACGGCCTTGACGTCCGCATAGCGCGTGACCACCCAGTAGCCCAGTTGCGGGCTCCAGAACACGGGCTCTTGCTCGCGCGCCCAGCGCACGTAATCGGCCGGGTGCTGTTGGTAGGCGGCGCTGAAGGGGTCGAACTGCGCGGCCTGGGCGCTGACGGGGCAGCCATTGGGCGCCAGCGTGGCAGTGCCGGCAGCGCCACTCAATGGGCAGTTGGTGGCTGCCTGGGTCTGGGAAGTGCTGGGCATGGGACGTGGGTCGTGGGGTGTTGTCGCGTTCTTCGGGGCGCTGGCATGGCCATGTGGGCTTGTCAGCGCCATCCAGCGCAATCCATTAGAGCGTGTTCAAAGTCTCGGCGCGCGCGGGCAAGAGTGGTTTGGGATGGGCTGCAAGGCGCCATCTTGAACACATTGCGCAGCCGTGGCTGGGGCCATGGCCAGGCTTGGCAACGCAGCAAAGCGCCCAATCCCCCACTTTCTTGCCAGCCGTGCAGAGACTTTGAGCAGGTTCTTAGTCCAGCGAGATGCCCAGCTCGCGGATCAGCCGGTGCCAGCGCGCGGTTTCGCTCTCCAGCAAGGCGGCGTATTCCTCGGGCGTGTTGCCCACCGGCTCAATGCCGAACTCGATGAGCTTTTTCTCCACCTGGGGGTCGCGGATGGTTTCGACCACGGCGCGGTTGAGCGCGGCGATGGTGTCCTTGGGCGTGGCGGCGGGCACGGCCAGGCCAACCAGCGCGGCGGCCTCCACGCCTTGCAGGCCCAGTTCGGCGAAGGTCGGCACCTCGGGCAGCTGGGCCAGGCGCTGCGAGTGCGCCACGGCCAGCGGCCGCACTTTGCCGCTGCGGATGAAGCCCGCGCCAGCGGCCAAGTCCACCATCATCGCCGGCACCTGGCCGCTGGCCACGTCCGACAGGGCCGGCGCGGCGCCACGGTAGGGCGCGTGCGTCATCTCCAGCTTGGCCTGAGTGCGAAACAGCTCCATGGCCAGATGGTGCGGGCTGCCCGCGCCGGCCGAGGCGTAGTTAAAGCCATTGGCGCTGTTCTTGACCAGCACGGTGAATTCGGCCAAGTCCTTGGCGGGCAGCTCGGGCGAGGTCACCAAAATCATCGGGAAGCGCCCCATCAGCGTGACCGGGGCCAGATCCTTGACGTCATAGACCAGCTTTTGATAGAGCGCCGGGTTGAACACCAGCGTGCCGTTGTCGGCCGAGACCATGGTGTGGCCATCGGCCGCGGCGCGCGCGGCCTCGGATGCGGCAATGCCGGTGTTGCCGCCGGGCTTGTTCTCCACCACCACGGCCTGGTCGATGCGGGTAGAGAGGCTTTGCCCGATGGTGCGGGCCAGAAAGTCCGAGCCGCCGCCGGCCGGGTAGGGCACCAGCCAGCGCAGCGACTGGCTGGGCCAGTCGGCGGCGGCCGAAGGCATCGGTTGGAGCAAGGGGGCGGCCAGGCACAGGGCGGCAAGCAGTTTTTTCATGGTGTTTTTCCTTGTTGTGGAGCGGGTGGGCAGGGGGCTGGCAGGGCGATGGCCGGCCAGCGAAACACAGCCTTTGCAGGCGTGTGCAGGCATGAAGCCTGGCCGAAGCAGGCGCGCCGGCACCGAAAAAGCCCCGCCACGGCAATGCCCTGGCGAGGCGGTGAGGGTGCATCCAGGCTGCATGGGGCTGGCTCAGCCGGCTCTTATGCTGTGCGTAAATGATATACGCAAAGCGTAATGACAGCCTGCGTGTTTACCCCGATAGAATGGCCCGCGCCCTGCGTTGATGACGGTTTTTCGCTCTGCCATGCCCGCTTTCTCTTCCCCTCGCAAGCCAGCGGCCGCAGCGCCGGCTGCGCGCCAGCGGCGCCAGCGCGTGCAGGCCGCGCAGACCGGCATGGATGTGCTCAAGGGCTTGGCCGAGCTCGACGGCCGCGCCAGCCTGACGGCGCTGTCACACCATTTGCAGCTGCCGCTGGCCAAGGTGCACCGCTACCTGATGAGCATGGTCGAGGCCGAGTTGGTGGCGCAGGATCCGGCCTCGCAGCAGTACTACCTGGGCGCGCAGGCCATCCGCATCGGGCTGGCGGCCATGCGCCAGGCCGACCCGATTCGCCTGGCAGAGCCGGCCTTGCTGCGCCTGCGCGAATCGCTGGCCGTGACCTGCTTCATCGCCGTGATGGGCAACCAGGGCCCGACCATCGTGCGCTTTGAGGAGCCCAGCCTGCCGGTGACCGTGAACGTGCGCGCCGGCTCGGTGCTGTCGCTGCTGTGGTCGGCCACGGGGCGGGTGTTTTTGTCGCATCTGGACGATGCCGCCATGGCCCGCATGGCCGAGGCCGAGCTGCGCCGCTGCACGCCGCAGCAGCGCAGCCTGCTGGCGCCCAGCCGCCCGCTGCAGGCGCTGCGCGCCGAGCTGGGCCAGGCGCCGTGCCTGGCGGTGCGCGACACCAATCTGCCAGGCATCAGCGCCGTGGCCGCGCCGATCCGTGACCACGGCGGCAAGGTCGTGGCCGTGCTCACGGCGCTGGGCGCCAGCGGCGGCTTTGACGCCGCGCTGGGCGGCCCCATCGCCCAGGCCGTGCAGCGCGAGGCCCAGGCCGTCAGCCGCGCGCTGGGCTGGGCCGCAGGGGCTTGACAGGCTGGCTACACTGATTGTTTTGGCTTTTTGGCGGCGGCAGGCCAGCCGCCGCCGCTTCCCTAGGACTTGTGTACCCATGGCGTTGATTCCCACCACCATCCTGACTGGCTTTCTTGGCGCGGGCAAAACCACCTTGCTCAAGCGCGTGCTGCAGGAGTCGCACGGCCAGCGCATTGCCGTGATCGAGAACGAATTTGGCGAGGAAAACATCGACAACGAAATCCTGGTGCGCGAGGGCAGCGAGCAAATCGTGCAGATGAGCAATGGCTGCATCTGCTGCACCATCCGCGAGGACTTGCGCAGCACCCTCAGTGATCTGGCGGCCAAGCGGCGCAGCGGGGCGCTGGCGTTCGATCGCGTCATCATCGAAACCACGGGCGTGGCCGACCCTGGGCCGGTGATCCAGACCTTTTTCATGGACGACGAAGTGGCCGAGCAGTACCTGGTCGACAGCGTCATCACCCTGGTCGATGCCAAGCACGCGCAGCAGCAGCTCGATGATCGGCAGGAGGCGCGCCGCCAGGTCGGTTTTGCCGATCGCATTTTCCTGAGCAAGACCGATTTGATCGACGCGCCGCAGCGCCAGGCGCTGGTGCAGCGCCTGCAGCGCATCAACCCGCGCGCGCAGATCAGCGTGGCGCATTTTGGCCAGGTGCCGCTGGAGCAGGTGCTGGACGTGCGCGGCTTCAACCTCAACGCCAAGCTGGATCTGGAGCCGGCGCTGCTGGATGCAGGCGCGCCAGGGCATGGGCACGACCACGACCATGCCCATTGCGATGGGCATGGCCACGCGCACGACGGGCACGAATGCTGCGGCGGCCAAGGCCATGCGCACGGCCACGGGGCGCAGTGCAGCCACCCCAGCCACCACCACCATGACGACGACGTCAAAAGCTTCGTTTACCGCGCCACGCGGCCTTTCGATCCGGCGCGGCTGGAGGATTTCCTGGGCGCCATCGTCAACGTCTACGGCCCCAAGATGCTGCGCTACAAGGGCGTGCTGGACATGGCCGGCACGCAGCGCAAGGTGATCTTCCAGGGCGTGCACCAGCTCATGGGCAGCGACCTGGGGCCGGCCTGGGCCGAGGGCGAGCCGCGCCAGAGCAAGATGGTCTTCATCGGCATCGACCTGCCGCGCGACATTCTGGAGCAGGGCCTGGAGCAATGCCTGGTGGCGTAGCGGGGGCGGCACAAGGCTTCGCCGCGGCGTAGCGATGCGCTACATTCCAGGGCATCGCGGCGCGGGCGATTGTGGCTACAATCCGCGCCCGTTCCCATGCGAGCCGCCCTGGCGCGCATGGGGCAGAAGATCAATGGAGACCGGTGCAGCAACTGGGCGCCATCGGCCTTGAGGGCAGCGTTTTCGGGATTGCGGCGGCCTGCCCAGGCAGGCGCCAGTCCGGCTGGCCCAGGCGGCGCGCGGCGCACTGCACCAGAGTTGGAAGAGAGAGGCGGTTGAGAAATCATGGCAACTAAAACCACTGCGCGCACCTCTGCAGCGCGGGCCAAGCCGGCCCAAACCAACGGCAAAACCGCTGCTGGCAAGGCCGCCAGCGATGTGCAGATGCTCACCGACCAGGATGTGCTGGCCATGCCGGAGAAGGACTACATGAATGCCGTGCAACTGGCGTTCTTCCGCAACAAGCTGGTGCAGCTCAAGGAGGACATGCTGCGCAAGGCTGGCGCCACCACCGAATACCTGCGCGAAGAAGTCTCCGTGGTGCCCGATCCGGCCGACCGCGCCACCATCGAGGAAGAGCATGCGCTGGAGCTGCGCACCCGTGATCGCGAGCGCAAGCTGCTCAAGAAAATCGAGCAGTCGATCGCCAGCATTGATGCCGGCGAATACGGCTACTGCGATGAAACGGGCGAGCCCATAGGCATTGGCCGCCTGCTGGCCCGCCCGACGGCCACGCTGTCGCTCGAAGCGCAGCAGCGCCGCGAGCTCAAGCAAAAAATGTTCGGGGACTGAAGGGCCCCCGCCGAGGTCTGGCCATGACCACCCAGAGCACGCCGCCGCCAGCAGGAGGAGCTCCGGCGACGGGGTTCTTGTCCAAGATGGTCAGGTTTGTCAGCAATCCGACCAAGGACTGGAAGGAGCTCGACAGCCTGGGCCAGGCAGAGTCTGGCCCGGAAGAGGACGTCAACGCGCAGGAATTGCGCGAGCGCATCGAGCGCAAGCGCCGCAACGATTTCATCCGCAAGGAGGAGTTTGCGCACTGGCGCAAGATCATCAATGCGCGCAAGAAGCGCCAGCCGCAGGCGCAGGTCTCGCCCAGCGTGCTGGCCAAGTTGGCGGCCAACAAAAACGCCTCGGAAGAGGCGCGCGCCCAGCCGAGCACGACGCTGGGCAGCCGCCTGGGCACGCTCAAGAAGATCAACGAGATCGAGGAGCAGATTTCCAAGCAATGGTGGCAGCAGGGCCGGCGCCAGGGCGCGGCGCATGCGCCATCGGATCTGCAAGAGGAGGAGACGGAGTTTTTATTTGCCAGCGACAGCCTGTTCTTTGCCGACATGGTGGCCAGGCAGGTGCGCCAGGCGCGCAGGTATTTGCAAGATCCGCAGGCCGAGCAGCTGCCGCAGGATCCAGCGCAGCAGCAGGCCTGCCGGCAGATGGCGGCCAAGTTGCAGCGCATGGACGAGGTGCTGGCATTTTTTGAATTGCAGGAGGAATTTGTGCATCAGGCAGATCTGGAAGAGGCCTCGATACTGTTTGCCAGCAACCGCGTTGCAGAGGCG
This sequence comes from Comamonadaceae bacterium, assembly GCA_030528705.1. GTDB lineage: Bacteria > Pseudomonadota > Gammaproteobacteria > Burkholderiales > Burkholderiaceae_C > Lampropedia. Next base: position 7,590 of record JAUMYI010000009.1, read on the forward strand.
GAAAAGATTCTGGTCGACGTGATCCGCAAGCATGTCAATGATCCGCCGCAGGAGCAGGTGGACATTTGGATGGCCCTGTTCGACTTGTACCGCGCCGTGGGCGCGCAAGATCGCTTTGACGCCGTGGCGCTGGATTTTGCGCGGCGCTTCGATCGCTCTGCCCCGGTGTGGTTTTCGCTGCCCGAGCAGCTGGGCACGGAGTTGGCGCAGCAGCGCGAGTCCAAGCGCCCTTTCTCATGGACCAGTGCGGCTGAGGTGAGCGTGCAAACGGTGGCTGCGGCCTCGGCCCTGCGTCAGCGCGCAGCCTCGCCTTACCAATTCAACTGGAGCAGGCTCAAGAACATCCAGCCCGATGCCGTGGCCTCGCTGGTGCAGCTCATTGGCGAGCTGGCCAGCCTGCAGGGCGTGGTGCAGTTCACCGGCGGCGACGTGCTGCTCAATCTGGTGCAGGAGCGGACGGTGGCCAACGATGCCAGCGTGGCGCGCGATTGGTGGCTGCTGCGCCTGGCGCTGCACCGGCTGATGAACGAGGCCGAGCAGTTCGAGCTGGCGGCGCTGGACTACACCATCACCTACGAAGAATCGCCGCCGGCCTGGGTCCCGCCCAAGGCCCAGTACCGCGATGGCTCGGCCCAGCCCGATGCGGCAGCAGGCGCGGCCGCGGCCGTTGCGGGCGAAGAGTCCGCGCACCTGGACATGCAGAAATCCCGCCTGCAGGGCCGCATCGAAGACGATGCCACGGCCTTGCTCGACGAGGCCGTGGAGGCACTGCCGGCCGGCGCGCCGCTGGACATTGATTGCGGCAAGCTCATCGCCATGGATTTCAGCGCAGCCGGCTCGGTGCTGAACTGGGCGGCGCAGCAGCAAAGCGAAGGCCGGGTCGTGGTCTTTAGCAACCTGCACCGGCTGGTGGCGGTGTTCTTCAACGTCATCGGCATCAACGAGCACGCGCGCGTGCTGCCGCGCAAAAACTGAAGGCTTTGAACGGGCGCTGAGCAGGCTTTGCGTCGCTTTTGCTGCCGCGCCCTTGAAGTTCTTCGCGCTGCCCCTACGTGGCGGCGATGCAAGAACAATTTCACGGCACGACGATTTTGAGCGTGCGCCGCCGCGATGCGGCAGGCAAGATGCAGGTGGCCATCGGCGGCGATGGCCAGGTGACTCTGGGCAACATCGTCGTCAAAGGCACGGCGCGCAAGGTGCGCAAGCTCTACCACGGCAAGGTGTTGGCCGGCTTTGCCGGGGCCACGGCCGATGCCTTCACGCTGTTCGAGCGTTTTGAGGCCAAGCTGGAAAAGCACCAGGGCCATCTGGCCCGCGCCGCCATCGAGCTGACCAAGGAATGGCGCACCGACCGCGTGCTGCGCCGCCTGGAGGCCATGCTGGCCGTGGCCGACAAGGACGTCTCGCTGATCATCACCGGCAATGGCGACGTGCTCGAGCCCGAGCAAGGCATCGTCGCCATCGGCTCGGGCGGCGCCTTTGCCCACTCGGCGGCCAAGGCCTTGCTGGCCCATTCGGAGCTCTCTGCCGAGCAGATCGTGCGCCAGTCGCTGCAAATCGCTGGCGAGCTGTGCATCTACACCAACCTCAGCCACAGCGTTGAAGTGCTGGACTGATTTTTGCCTCCTCCTCTCCTCCTGCGCCCTGGCTGCGCCCATGCCTTGCGCCCCGCCGGGCTGGCCTGCGCGCCACTCCTGCCAGGGCGGTGCGACTCTGACCAGAAGAAAGTGCGTTTATGTCCTCGATGACACCTCAGGAAATCGTCTCTGAGCTCGACCGCCACGTGGTGGGCCAGCAAGCGGCCAAACGCTCCGTGGCCATTGCCATGCGCAACCGTTGGCGCCGCCAGCAGGTGGCCGAGGGCCTGCGCGCGGAGATCACGCCCAAGAACATCCTGATGATCGGGCCCACCGGCGTGGGCAAGACCGAGCTGGCGCGGCGCCTGGCCAAGCTGGCCGATGCGCCCTTCATCAAGGTCGAGGCCACCAAGTTCACCGAGGTAGGCTACGTGGGCAAGGACGTGGACTCCATCGTGCGCGATCTGGTCGAGGTGGCCGTCAAGCTCGAACGCGAAAGCGAGATGCGCCGCCTGCGCACCCGCGCCGAGGACGCGGCCGAAGACCGCATTCTCGACGTGCTGATCCCCACGGCCTCGGGCGAGGGCGCGGCCCCCGACAGCACGGCGCGCCAGGTGTTTCGCAAAAAGCTGCGCGAGGGCCAGCTCGACGACAAGGAAATCGAGCTGGAACTGCTGGAGCAAAAGCCCCAGTTGGAAATCCTCGGGCCAGCGGGCATGCAGGACATGGCCGAAAGCCTGCGCGACTGGATGGGCCAGATGCAGCAGGGCCGCAAGAAAAAGCGCAAGCTGCGCATCGACCAGGCGCGCAAGCTGCTCATCGACGAAGAAGCCGCCGGCCTGGTCAATGAGGAAGAGCTGCGCAGTCGCGCGCTGCACAACGCCGAGCAAAACGGCATCGTGTTCATCGACGAAATCGACAAGGTGGCCGTGCGCAGCGAGAGCTCCGGCGCTGATGTGTCGCGCCAGGGCGTGCAGCGCGATTTGCTGCCGCTGGTCGAGGGCACGACGGTGCAGACCAAGTACGGCCTGATCAAGACCGACCACATGCTGTTCGTGGCCTCCGGCGCCTTTCACCTGAGCAAGCCCAGCGACTTGATCCCCGAGCTGCAAGGGCGCTTTCCGATCCGCGTCGAGCTCGCTTCGCTGTCGGTGCAGGACTTCGTGGCCATTCTGGCCAACACCCAGGCCTCCATCGTCAAGCAGTACCAGGCCCTGCTGGCCACCGAGGGCGTGCAGTTGCAGTTCCAGCCCGATGGCATTGAGCGCATCGCGCAAATCGCCCATGAGGTCAACGAGCGCACCGAAAACATCGGCGCGCGCCGCCTGGCCACGGTGATGGAGCGCCTGCTGGAAGAAATCAGCTTCGATGCCGCGCGCCTGAGCGGCCAGCACATCCTCATCGACACGGCCTTCGTCGATGCGCGGCTGGGCGATCTCAGCCGCGACGAGGATCTCTCCCGCTACATCTTGTGAGCACTGCCACAAAGGGGTGTGTAAATCTCATGAAGATTTTCTAATCTCTTTCTAACTCGTTATTTTTTCAAAAGATTTAGGCCGCCATCCTCGTCCGGGGGTGGCGGCTAACTTATTGATTCCATTGAAAGTAATTGTTCGCCAGGCGGCGGCGCCGGAAAATCCTGTTAAAGTGTAATTAAGTGACGTAATCCAGTCAGAAAGTGGGCTAGAGTGGGTTACGCAAGACCATTTCGGGGTGGAGTGCGCAGACCCGGCGCGGCCAGCAAGCATGCTTTTCCAGGGGATTTCGTCGGTGACCATTGATGCCAAGGGTCGGCTTTCCGTGCCGACCCGGCATCGTGACGCCATCGCGAACCAGTTCGAGGGGCGGCTGACCATCACCCGGCATCCCGATGGCTGCCTGATGATCTTCCCGCGCCCGGAGTGGGAGCGGTACCGCGAAAAAGTGCTGGCCCTGCCCGAGTCGGTGCGCTGGTGGAAGCGCATCCTGGTGGGCAATGCCATGGACGTGGAGATGGACGGGGCTGGCCGCCTGCTGGTGCCGCCCGAGCTGCGTCAGGCCGTCGGCCTGAGCAAGGAGGCCGTGCTGCTGGGCCTGGGCAATGTGTTCGAGCTGTGGGACAAGGCCAGCTACGAGGCCAAAGAGGCCGAGACCCTGCAGCAGCAGGCCATGCCCGATGCGATCAAGGACATCACGCTGTGACGAGCAAGAGCTTGCCAACCATGCCCCTGCCCGAGGTTTGCGCCGCCGCGCAGCCTGGGGCGCAGGCGCTGGGCCACACCACGGTGCTGCTGCACGAGGCGGTGCAGGCCCTGCTGGGCGGGCCGGATGCGCCCGGGCCGCGCTGCTGGGTCGATGGCACCTTCGGGCGCGGCGGCCACAGCCGCGCCATCTTGGCGCGCATGGCGGCTGAGGATCGCCTGGTGGTGTTTGACAAAGACCCCGAGGCCATCGCCCACGCCCAATCGCTGGGCGATGCCCGCCTGCAGATTCGCCACGAGGGTTTTGCCCAGCTGGCCGGGCTGGCGCCGGCCAGCGTGGATGGCATTTTGATGGACCTGGGGGTCAGCTCCCCGCAGATCGACGACGCGCGCCGGGGCTTTAGCTTCCGCATGGATGGCCCGCTGGACATGCGCATGGACAGCAGCCGCGGGCAGACCGTGGCGCAATGGTTGGAACACGCCGGGCAAGGCGAGATTGCAGAGGTGATTCGTGAATACGGGCAAGAGCGGTATGCTGGCAGCGTTGCAAAGGCGATTGTTGCTCGCCGACAGGAGCGGGGGCCTATCACAGGCACTGCAGAACTCGCCGCACTCGTGGCTGGTGCGGTCAAAAGCCGTGAGCCGGGTCAGAACCCCGCGACGCGCACCTTTCAGGCTTTACGGATTTTCATCAATGCAGAGCTTGAAGAGCTGCAGCAAGCGCTGACGGCCAGCCTGCGGGTGCTCAAAAGCGGCGGGCGGCTGGTGGTGATCAGCTTCCATTCGCTCGAAGACCGCATCGTCAAGCGTTTCATCGAGCAGCACGCGCGCCAGCACTACGACCGGCGCATGCCGCTGGCCCAGCAGCGCCCCATGCTGCTGCGCGCCGTGGCGCGCATCAAGCCCACACCGGCTGAGGTGCAGGCCAACCCGCGCGCGCGCAGCGCCATCATGCGCGTGGCCGAAAGAACGGAGGCGCCATGTTCGTGCGCCTGAATCTCGTGCTGTTGCTGCTCGTGGTGGGCTCTGCGCTGGCGTTGGTGCGCGTGCAGTACGAGTCGCGCCGCCTGTACTCCGAGCTGGACCGCGAAGTGGTGCAGGCCCGCCAGCTGGAGACGGAGTCCGAAACGCTGCAAGTGGCCGTGCGCGCCCAGGCCGCTGCCGCGCGCGTGGAGCAGTTCGCGCGCATTGAGCTGAAGATGACGCCAGCCATGCCCGCCACGACGCGCTACGTGCGCGAGCCGGCCCAGCGCAGCGCGCGCCTGGCCGAGCAACAACGCCAGGCGCTGCTGCCGCAGGCGCAGGAGGGCGCGGCGGCGACTCCGGAGCAAGGGGGCGGGCAATGAAGCCGGCCGGCAACAACCAGCGTGTGCGCGCCAGCCGCCCTGTGGCCTACGTCACCAGCCCCTTGCTGGCCAGCAAGGCGCCGGTCTGGCGCAGCCGCGTCGTGGTCGTCACGCTGGCGCTGGCCTTCATGGTGCTGGTGGCGCGCGCCGCGCACGTGCAGGTGTTTGGCAACGATTTCTTTCTGCGCCAGGGCGAGGTGCGCTATGCGCGCACGCTGGAGCTGCCGGCCAACCGCGGCAAGATCGTCGATCGCAACGGCCTGATCCTGGCCTCCAGCGTGCCTGCGGCCAGCATCTGGGCCATCCCCGAGGACGTGCGCCAGGGCGAGGCCGAGGTGCAAAAGCAGCTGGCGCAACTGGCCAGGCTGCTGAACATGCCGCTCAAGGACTTGCAGGCGCGCCTGTCCGACGAGGACAAGACCTTCGTCTGGCTGCGCCGCCAGCTCGACTGGGAGCTCGGGCAGCAGATCATGGCGCTGAAGATCAACGGCATCCACCTGCGCAAGGAATACAAGCGCCAATACCCCGAGGGGGAGGCTGCGGCGCACATCGTCGGCTTCACCAACGTCGAGGACCAGGGCCAGGAAGGCGTGGAGCTGGCCTACAACCAGACCTTGGGCGGCAAGGCCGGCTCGCGCCGCGTGATCCGCAACCGCCTGGGGCAGATCGTCGAGAGCGTGGGCGACACAGTCGCGCCGGTGGACGGCCAGGACGTGCAGCTGTCCATCGACAGCAAGGTGCAGTTCTTCGCCAGCCAGAAGCTGGCCGAGCAGGTGGCCGCGCACAAGGCCAAGGCCGGCAGCGTGGTGGTGCTCGACGCCCGCAGCGGCGAGATCCTGGCGCTGGCCAACTACCCCAATTTCGATCCGTCCTCGCGCCGCAACCTCACTGGCGAGCAGCTGCGCAACCGCGCCCTGACCGATGTGTTCGAGCCCGGCTCGGTGATGAAGCCCATCACCGTGGCCATGGCGCTCGAAGCCGGCCTGGTGGGCCCCAAGACGCCCATCAACACCAGCCCCGGCTTCATCACCGTCACCGGCGCCAAGCTCTCGGACGTGCGCAACTTCGGCACGCTGAGCGTGGAGGGCATCATCCAGAAGTCCAGCAACGTGGGCACCACCAAGCTGGCGCAGATGATGGAGTCGCGCTACATGTGGGACGTGTTCTCCGCCACCGGCTTTGGCGAGCGCCCGCAGATTGGCTTTCCCGGCGTGGCCAGCGGCAACCTGCGGCCCTGGAAGACCTGGCGCCCGGTGGAAAAAGCCACCATGTCCTACGGCTATGGCCTCTCGGCCAGCCTGCTGCAGATGGCGCGCGCCTACACCGTGTTCGCCAACGACGGCGTGCTGCTGCCGGCCACGCTGCTCAAGCGCAGCCAGCCGCCCGTGGGCGTGCAGGTGTTTTCCTCCAAGACGGCGCGGGCCGTGCGTCACATGCTGATGCTGGCGGCTGCGCCAGGCGGCTCGGGCCAGCGCGCGCAGACCGTGGGCTACTCCGTGGGCGGCAAGTCCGGCACGGCGCGCAAACAGATTGGGCGCCACTATGCGGCCAACAAATACCGCTCCTGGTTCGTCGGCATGGCGCCGATGGAAAACCCGCGCATCATCGTTGCCGTGATGATCGACGAGCCCAGCGCCGGCCAGTACTACGGCGGCGCCGTGGCCGCGCCCGTGTTCAGCCAGGTGGTGCAGCAAAGCCTGCGCCTGCTGGGCGTGCAGCCGGACATGGACGTCAAGCCGCAAATCATCGCCACCGGCGTGGACGAGGAGGTGCTGCAATGAGCCAGCCGCCCATCCTGCAGCAGCCCAGCCAGGCGCTGGCCTGGTTGCAGCAACACCTGGCGCCCGGCGCCAGCCTGCGCGAGGACAGCCGGGCCGTGCAGCCTGGCGACGCCTTTTTCGCGCTGCCCAGCCAATCCGCCCAGGGGCGCCCGCTGGCGCGCCCGGCGCAGTTGGCCGCGCACATCGAGGCGGCCAGCGCCGCTGGCGCGGCCGCGCTGCTGGTCGATGCCCAGGCCGCCCAGGCTTGGCTGGCCGCGCGGCCTGAGCAGGCCCAGGTGCTGCCCGCGCTGGCGCTGTACCCGCAGCTGCGCCAAGCCAGCGGCGAGATCGCCGCGCTCTGGCACGGCCAGCCCAGCCAGGCGCTGGACGTGGTGGCCGTTACCGGCACCAACGGCAAAACCACGCTGGCCTGGTGGCTAGCGCACGTGCTGGGCCTGGCCGGGCGCGCCTGCGGCTACGTGGGCACGCTGGGCGCGGGCATGCCGCCGCAGACCTTGCGCGAGACCGGCCTGACCTCGCCCGGGCCGCTGCTGCTGCAAGCGGCGCTGCACGAGATGCAGCGCCAGGGCGCCAGCGCCTGCGCCATCGAGGCCTCCTCGATCGGGCTGGAGCAGGCGCGCCTGGCCGGCACGCACATTCGCGTGGCGGCCTTCACCAACTTCACCCAGGATCACCTGGACTACCACGGCAGCATGCAGGCCTACGGCGCGGCCAAGCGCCAGTTGTTTGACTGGCCTGGCCTGCAGGCGGCGGTGCTCAACGCCCAGGATGCCTATGGCCAGACCTTGCGCCAGACGCTGCTGGAGCGGCCTGAGCTGGCGCTGTGGGATTACGCCGTACAGGCCGGCGGCCTGCCAGCGGCCACGGCGCGCCTGTGCGCCCAGGGCCTGCAATTCGATGGCGACAGCCTGCGCTTTGAGGCGCTCGAATACGCCCCTGCCGCCCAGCGGCAAGAAGACGCCGCGCCGCTGCGCCAGGCGCAGGTGCGCGCGCCCGTCACCGGGCTGTACAACGTGCAAAACCTGATGGCCTTGCTGGGCGTGTTGCGCGCCCTGGGGCTGGAGCTGGAGCAGGCCGCGCAACTGTGCAGCCAGGTGCCGGCCGTGCCCGGCCGCATGCAGATGCTGGCGCAGCCGGGCAAGCCGCTGGTGGTGGTGGACTACGCCCACACCAGCGACGCGCTGCGCGCCGCGCTGCAGGCGCTGCGCCCGGTGGCGGCGCAGCGCGGCGGGCGGCTGAGCGTGCTGTTTGGCTGCGGCGGCGACCGCGATGCCAGCAAGCGCCCGCTGATGGCCATGGCCGCGGCGCAGAGCGCCGATGCGCTGTGGATCACCAGCGACAACCCGCGCAGCGAAGACCCGCTGGCCATCATCGCGCAAATCGAAACCGGGCTGACGCCGGCGCAGCGCGCCGCCGCCACGGTGCTGCCCGAGCGCCGCGCCGCCATCGCCGCCGCCGTGGCCGCCGCCGCCGCGCAGGACGTGCTGCTGCTGGCCGGCAAGGGCCACGAGGCCTACCAGGAGATCAAAGGGGTGCGCCACCCCTTCTCCGATTTGGATGAAGCCCAGCAAGCCCTGGCCGGCTGGGGCAGCGCCAAGAACAAGCAAGAAGAAGGCAATGACGAGAACGACAAGCGGGGCCAGGCCCCATCGGGGGTGGCCGCATGATGATGCAGTTGCAGCAGGCCGCTGACTGGCTGGCCCAGCAAGGGCTGGCGCCGGTGCTGCGCGCCGCGCCTGGCCAGGAGCAGGCGGCGATCGAGCGCGTGCACACCGACAGCCGCAGCCTGCGCGCGGGCGATCTGTTCGTCGCGCTGGCCGGCGAGCGCTTCGATGGCCACGACTTTCTGGCCCAGGCGCAGGCCAGCGGCGCGGCCGCAGCGCTGGTGCAGCGTGGCCGCAGTGCAGAGCAGTTGCCCTGTCTGGAAGTGGCCGACACGCGCCAGGCCCTGCTGGCGCTGGCTGGGCACTGGCGCAGCCAGTTGGCGCTGCCCGTCATCGCCGTCACCGGCAGCAATGGCAAGACCACGGTCACGCAAATGCTCGCCGGCATTCTGAGCGCCGCGCATGGCCAGGCGGCGCTGGCCACCCAGGGCAATCTGAACAACGACATCGGCCTGCCGCTGATGGTGCTGCGGCTGCGCGCGGCGCACCGCATGGCGGTGTTCGAGCTGGGCATGAACCATCCGGGCGAGATCGCCGCGCTGGCGGCCGTGGCCCAGCCCACGGTGGCGCTGGTCAACAACGCGCAGCGCGAGCACCAGGAGTTCATGCACAGCGTTGAGGCCGTGGCGCGGGAAAACGGCGCCGTGCTGGCGGCGCTGCCGGCTGACGGCGTGGCCGTGTTCCCGGCCGACGATGCTTTTGCGCCGCTGTGGCGCGAGCTGGCGCAGGGGCGGCGCATGGTGGATTTCGGCGCGCCTGGCAGCGCCGTGCAGCTGCGCCGCGCCCAATGGGGCGAGGCCGGCTGGGCCCTGGAGCTGGACATCGCCGGCCAGGCGCTGGCCTTGCAGCTTGGCCTGCTGGGGCGGCACAACGTGCGCAACGCCATGGCGGCGGCCGCTGCGGCCTGGGCTGCGGGCCTGCCGCTGGCGGCCATCGCCCAGGGCCTGCAGGATTTCCGCCCGGTGCAGGGCCGGGGCGTGCTGCACCGCTTCTGCCACGACGACGGCACGCAGCAGTGGCTGATCGACGACAGCTACAACGCCAACCCGGACTCGGTGCGCGCGGCCATCGACACGCTGGCCGCGCTGCCCGCGCCGCGCCTGCTGGTGCTGGGCGACATGGCCGAGGTCGGCGTGCAGGGGCCGCAATTTCATGCCGAGGTGGGCCAATACGCCCGCGCCCGTGGCATCGACGGGCTGTGGACGCTGGGCGCGCTGGCGGCGCATGCGGCCAACGCCTTCGGCGCGCAGGCGCGGCATTTCGAGTCGCGTCAGGCGCTGCTGCAAACGACGGCGCAGCAGGCGCATCTGCCTGCCAGCATGCTGGTCAAGGGCTCGCGCAGCATGGCCATGGAGCAGGTGGTGCAGGCCGTGCTGGCGCTCGATGGCGCAGCCAGCGGGAGGGCCAGCCTATGATGCTGTGGCTGTCGCAATGGCTGCTGGCGCTGAGCCCGGACGGCCTGAGCTTTCTGCGCGTGGTGCAGTACCTGACCTTCCGCGCCATGATGGGCGCCATGACGGCGCTGGTCATCGGCTGGGTGGCCGGCCCGCGCGTGATCCGCTACCTGGTCTCGCTCAAGATCGGCCAGCCGGTGCGCGAATACGGCGTGCAAACCCATTTGGTCAAGAGCGGCACGCCCACCATGGGCGGGGTGTTGATCCTGATTGCCATTGCCGTGGCCACGCTGCTGTGGGCTGACCTGGGCAACCGTTTCGTCTGGGTCGTGCTCTGGGTCACGCTGGGCTTTGGCGCCATCGGCTGGGCCGATGATTGGCGCAAGGTGGTCTACAAGGACCCGGAGGGCATGCGCTCGCGCCAGAAATTCCTGCTGCAAACCATCATCGGCCTGGTGGCGGCACTGTATCTGGCCTTCAGCATCTCCGAGGTCAACAACATGCGCGTGCTGGCGCTGTTTGCCGATTGGGTGGCCTCGGGCTTCTCGCCCAGCTTCGAGCTCAACACCCAGCTGACCGTGCCGTTCTTCAAGGGCGTGGCCTATCCGCTGGGCGTGCTGGGCTTTGTCATTCTGAGCTTTTTGGTCATCGTCGGCGCCAGCAACGCGGTGAACTTCACCGATGGCCTGGACGGCCTGGCCATCATGCCGGTGGTGATGGTCGGCTCGGCGCTGGGCGTATTCGCCTACGTCACCGGCAATGCCGTGTTCTCGCGCTATTTGCTGTTCCCGCACATTCCGGGCACGGGCGAGTTGCTGGTGTTCTGCGCCGCCATGTCCGGCGCGGGCCTGGCTTTTTTGTGGTTCAACGCCCACCCGGCCCAGGTCTTCATGGGCGACGTGGGCGCGTTGGCGCTGGGCGGCGCGCTGGGCACCATCGCCGTGATCGTGCGCCAGGAATTCGTGCTGGCCATCATGGGCGGCGTGTTCGTGGCCGAAGCGCTGTCGGTCATTGCCCAGGTGGGCTGGTTCAAGTACACGCGCCGCCGCTACGGCCAGGGCCGCCGCCTGCTGCTGATGGCGCCGTTGCATCACCACTTCGAGAAAAAGGGCTGGAAGGAAACCCAGGTCGTGGTGCGTTTCTGGATCATCACCATGTTCCTGTGCCTGGCGGGCCTGGCCACGCTGAAGCTGAGGTAAGCCATGCCCATGCACACGCCGCACACGACAACCACTGCCTCGCCCCTGGTGCTGATCCTGGGGCTGGGCATTTCTGGCCTGGCCATGGCGCGCTGGTGCGCCAGCCAGGGCCAGCGCGTGCGCGTGGCCGACACGCGCCCGGCGCCGCCGGGGCAGCAGGCGCTGCAAGCCTTGCCCAGCATCGAATGCCGCTTTGGCCAGCCGCTGCAGGCCCAGTTGCTGTGCAGCAGCGTAGGCCACGTGGAAGTCTCGGCGGTGTATTGCTCGCCGGGCCTGGCCCCGGCCGAAGTGGCCGCCGTGCGTGAGGCAGCGGCGCGTAGCGGCGTGTTCTTCGGCGGTGAGCTGGACTTGTTCACTCAGGCGCTGCGCCATTTGCGCCAGCAGCACCGCTACCAGCCCCAGGTGCTGGCCATCACCGGCACCAATGGCAAGACCACGGTGACGGCGCTGACGGCCCAGCTGCTCGAACGCGCTGGCCAGCGTGTGGCCGTGGCCGGCAACATCGGCCCCTCGCTGCTGGACACCTTGGCGCAATGCCTGGCCCAGGCCAGGGCCGCAGCGCAGCAGGAAGACCTGCAGGAGCAAGCCCTGGCCGCGCCCGCCGCCGAGCCGGAGGCCGGCGCGCCGCGCCGCGATACCGACATGGACGCTGGCCCTGAAGCCAGCACCGACGCAAATGCCGAGGCCGACACCGAGGCCGACACCGATGGCGCCGAGAGCGACGCCGCCGATGGCGTTGCGCAGCCGCCCGCCACGGCCGCGCCGCCTGGGCCCGATGCCCTGGCGCGCGCCCTGCCCGAGGCCTGGGTGCTGGAGCTGTCGAGCTTCCAACTCGACTACAGCAGCGGCTTTGAGCCCACGGCCGGCGTGATCCTGAACATCAGCCAAGACCATCTGGACTGGCACGGCAGCCAGCAGGCCTATGTGCAGGCCAAGGCCAAGGTGTATGGCCAGCAGGGCGTGATCGTCATGAACCGTGACGACGCCACCCTGATGGCCTTGCTGCCTGAGCTGACGCCCGCGTCCGCAGCCAAATCGCCCAAGGGCGCGCGGGCGGCCGCGCAGCGCCAACTGCTGCATTTCGGCTTGCAGGCGCCGCAGCAATGGGGCGACTGGGGCGTGGTCGTGGAGCACGGCATGCCTTGGCTGGCGCGGGCCGTGGGCGAGGCGCCGCCCGCAGGCCGCAGCAATCAGGGCCGCAAGGCCCAGGCCGGCGAGTGGTTCGTGCAGCGGCTCATGCCGGCCGATGCGATGCGCATTCGCGGCCAGCACAACGTGGCCAACGCCTTGGCGGCGCTGGCGCTGGCCAGCGCCACCGGCGCGGCTTTGGCGCCCATGCTGCACGGCTTGCGCGAATACCGTGGCGAGCCGCATCGCGTGCAGTCGCTGGGCCTGGTGCAGGGGGTGGAGTACATCGACGACAGCAAGGGCACCAACGTGGGCGCCACCGCTGCGGCGCTGTGCGGCCTGGTGCCCGATGCCCGCGCCAGCCGCCGCCTGGTGGTGATTCTGGGCGGCTTGGGCAAGGGGCAGGACTTTGCGCCACTGCGCGAGCCGGTGCGCCAGGCGGCGCGCGCGGTGCTGCTCATTGGCCAGGATGCGCCGGCCATTGCCCAGGCGCTGCAGGGCTGCGGCGTGCCGCTGGCGCACGCCAATGGCCTGCCCGAGGCCGTGGCCCAGGCAGCGGCGCTGGCGCAGCCTGGCGACGCCGTGCTGCTCTCGCCGGCCTGCGCCAGCATGGACATGTTCCGCGATTACGCGCACCGCGCCCAGGTGTTCGCCGACAGCGTGCAGGCGCTGGCGCTGGAAGCCGGGCAAAGCCTGGAGGCCTGGACATGAGCATGGCCGCACCGAATCAAAAAAGCGGCTGGCTGGGCCGCCTGGCTCGCCTGGGCCGGCGCGGGCGCGAGCCAGGCGGCGCGCTGGAGTTGCCAGTGCGCTCGGCCGGGCTGGAATACCGCTACACCACCTCGCCCAGGCCGGTGAGCATCGAAAGCGTCGATCAGACCTTGCTGGGCGTGCTGGCGGGCCTGCTGGCCTGGAGTCTGGTGATGGTGTATTCGGCCTCGATCGCGCTGGCCGACAACCCGCGCTTTGGCGGCATCAGCAACGAGTTCTTCCTGATCCGCCACGCCGTCTCGATGGCCGTGGGGCTGGTGGCCGCCGTGGCGGTGTTCCAGATCTCGATGGACACCTGGCGCGCCAGCGCCGTCTGGCTGTTGCTGGGCACGGTCGCGCTGCTGGTGCTGGTGCTGGTGCCGGGGCTGGGCATTTCCGTCAACGGCGCGCGGCGCTGGCTGCCGCTGGGCCTGATGCGCTTTCAGCCCTCGGAGCTGGCCAAGCTGGCCGTGGTGATCTACGCGGCCGATTACATGGTGCGGCGCATGGACGTGCGCGAAGACTTCTTCCGCGCCGTCGCGCCCATTGGCGTGGCCGTGGGGCTGATTGGCTTTTTGCTGCTGGCCGAGCCGGACATGGGCGCCTTCGTGGTCGTGGCGGTGATTGCCGTGGGCATTCTGTTCCTGGGCGGCGTGAACCTGCGCGGCTTTTTGCTGATGCTGCTGGTGTTGGGCCTGGCGTTCATGTTCATCATCTGGACTTCGCCTTGGCGGCGCGACCGCATCTTTGCCTACCTCGACCCCTGGGCCGAGGAGCACCGGCTCGGGCGCGGCTACCAGCTCACGCATTCGCTGATCGCTTTCGGCCGTGGCGAGGGCTGGGGCGTGGGCCTGGGCGGCAGCGTGGAAAAGCTGCACTGGCTGCCCGAGGCGCACACCGATTTCATCCTGGCCGTGATCGGCGAGGAGTTCGGCTTGCTGGGCGTGGCGCTGCTGATCGCCGTGTTCTTCTGGCTCACGCGGCGCATCATGGTCATCGGCCGCCAGGCCGTGGCGCTGGAGCGCATCTTCGCTGGCCTGGTGGCGCAAGGCATCGGGCTGTGGATTGGCTTTCAGTCGGTCATCAACATCGGCGTGAACCTGGGCGCACTGCCCACCAAGGGGCTGACGCTGCCGTTGATGAGCTTTGGCGGCTCGGCCGTGCTGCTGAATCTGGTGGCCATGGCCGTGGTGCTGCGGGTGGATTACGAAAACAGGCTCTTGATGCAGGGCAGAAGACTCGATGCACAGAGCAGCAGGGGGGAGCGAGCAACATGAGGGCAGCAGGCAAAAAGGTACTCATCATGGCCGGCGGCACGGGCGGGCACATTTTCCCGGGCGTCGCCGTGGCCCAGGCTCTGCAGGCCAGCGGCTGGCAAGTGGCCTGGCTGGGCGGCACCGGCGGCATGGAGCACCAGTTGGTGCCCGGCTACGGCTTGGAGCTGCACACCGTGGCCTTTGCTGGCGTGCGCGGCAAAGGCATCAAGCCCTTGCTGCTGCTGCCCTGGCGGCTGGGCTCGGCCTGGCTGCAGGCGCGGCGCTTGATGACGCAGTTGCAGCCGCAACTGGTACTGGGCTTTGGCGGCTACATCAGCGTGCCCGGCGGTCTGGCGGCGCTCAGCCAGCGCATCCCGTTGGTGCTGCACGAGCAAAACGCCGTGCCCGGCCTGGCCAACCGCCTGCTGGCGCACCTGGCGCGGCTGAGCTTTACCGCCTTTCCCAAAACGCTGCGCGGCGCGCAGTGGGTGGGCAACCCCTTGCGCGCCGAGTTCGCCCAGCAGGCCTCGCCGCGCAGGCGCTTTGCCCAGCGCGAAGGGCCGCTGCGGCTGTTGGTGATCGGCGGCAGCCTGGGCGCGCAGGCGCTCAACGACATGGTGCCGCGCGCGCTGGCGCTGATCCCTGAGCCGCAGCGCCCGCAGGTCACGCACCAAAGCGGCGCCAAGCAGCTCGAAGCACTCAAGGCCAACTACGCCCAGGCGGGCGTCGAGGCCGAGCTGACGCCCTTTATCAAGAACACCGCGCGCGCCTATGCCGAGGCCGACTTGGTGCTGTGCCGCGCCGGCGCCAGCACCGTCACCGAAATCGCTGCCGTGGGCGCGGCCGCTTGCTTCGTGCCCTATCCGCATGCGGTGGACGACCACCAGACGGCCAACGCCAACTACCTGGTGGCCGAGGACGCGGCCTGGCTGGTGCAGCAAAACGCGCTCACGCCCGAGGCCCTGGCCGAGTTCATCCAGCGCCTGACGCGCGAGGAGCTGCGCGCGCGCGCCATCAAGGCCCAGGCGCTGGCAAAAATGGATGCGGTCGAGCAGATCGTGCAGGCTTGCGAGGAGCTGGTCGAATGAAGCACGCCGTGCGCCAAATTCACTTCGTCGGCATCGGCGGCGCGGGCATGAGCCCGATTGCCGAGGTGCTGCACAGGCAGGGCTACGCCGTCACCGGCTCAGACCTGCACGACAGCGCCACCGTGCAGCGCCTGCAGTCGCTGGGCATTCGCACCTTCATCGGCCACGATGCCGCGCAGGTGGCCCAGGCCGATGCCGTGGTCACCTCCACCGCCGTCAAGGCCGACAACCCCGAGGTCGTGGCCGCGCGCCAGCGCGGCATTCCGGTGGTGCCGCGCGCCATGATGCTGGCCGAGCTGATGCGCCAGCGCCAGGGCATTGCCGTGGCCGGCACGCACGGCAAAACCACCACCACCAGCCTGGTCACCAGCATCCTGATCGAGGCCGGGCTGGATCCGACCTTCGTCATCGGCGGGCGGCTGCACAGCGCCGGCGCCAACGCCCGCCTGGGCCAGGGCGATTACATCGTCGTCGAGGCCGATGAGTCCGACGCCTCCTTCCTGTGCCTGACGCCGGTGATGGCCGTCATCACCAACATCGACGCCGACCACATGGAAACCTACGGCCACGACCTGGGCCGCCTGCACCAGGCTTTCGTGGACTTTTTGCACCGCATGCCTTTTTACGGCACGGCCGTGCTGTGCAGCGACAACGAAGGCGTGCGCGCCATCCTGCCCCAGGTCAACTGCGCCGTGACCACCTATGGCCTGGACGAAGGCGCGCAGGTGCGCGGCGTTGATTTGCGCGCCGAGGGCGCGCGCATGCGCTTCACCGTGCGGCGCAGCAACGGCGTCACGCTGCCCGATCTGCCCATCTGCCTGAACCTGCCGGGCGAGCACAACGTGCGCAATGCGCTGGCGGCCATCGCCATTGCCGTGGAGCTGGGGGTGGACGATGCGGCCGTGCAGCGGGCGCTGGCGCAGTTCCAGGGCGTGGGCCGGCGCTTTCAGCAGTACGGCGCGCTGCCTGCCGGGCGCGGCGGCCATTTCGAGCTGGTGCAGGACTACGGCCACCACCCGGTGGAAGTGGCGGCCACCATCGCTGCGGCGCGCGGGGCCTTTCCAGGGCGGCGCCTGCTGGTGGCCTTCCAGCCGCACCGCTATTCGCGCACGCGCGATTGCTTTGAGGATTTCGTGCAGGCCCTGGGCGCGGCCGATGGCGTGTTCCTCACCGAGGTCTATGCCGCAGGCGAGGCGCCCATCGTCGCTGCCGATGGCCGCTCGCTGGCGCGCGCCATCCGCGTGGCCGGCAAGGTCGAGCCGGTGTTCGTCGAGGCCGTGGCCGCGCTGGGCGAGGCCATCGAGGCCACGCTGGCCGATGGCGACGTGGTGGTGTTCATGGGCGCGGGCAGCATTGGCGCAGCCGCCGATGAGTGGGCCCAGCGCCTGCGCGCCAGGGCCGCGACGCAAGGCGCGGCAGTGGAGTCGAAACGATGAGTGGAGTGAAAGCTATGAACAAGGACTTGCAGCTGAGCGTGGCTGAGCTGGGCAAGGTGGCGGTGCTGATGGGCGGCACATCGGCCGAGCGCGAGGTCTCGCTGATGTCCGGCCAGGGCGTGCTCAAGGCCCTGCGCACGCATGGCGTGGACGCCCACGCCTTCGACACCGGCAAACGCTCGCTGTGGGATTTGCGCCAGGAAGGCTTTGCGCGCTGCTTCATCGCGCTGCACGGCCGCGGCGGCGAGGACGGCACCATCCAAGGCTTGCTGGAGCTGCTGGGCATCCCCTACACCGGCCCGGGCGTGACGGCCTCGGCCATGGCGATGGACAAGGCGCTGACCAAGCGCCTGTGGCAAGCCGAGGGGTTGGCCACGCCCGGCTGGCGCCTGGCCGATTCGCCCCAGGCCGTGGCCCAGGCGCTTGAAGAATTGGGCGCGCCCATGATCGTCAAGCCCGCGCGCGAGGGCTCGACCATCGGCCTGAGCAAGGTCGTCAGCAGCGATCAGTGCGAGCAGGCCTATGCGCTGGCCGCGCGCTACGACGCGCAGGTGCTGTGCGAGCAGTTCATCGAGGGCGAGGAAACCACCTGCGCCGTGTTGCAGCTGCCCGGGCAAAAAGCGCGGGCGTTGCCGGTGGTGCGCATCGTCGCGCCCGGCGGCAACTACGACTACGAGAACAAGTATTTCGGCGAGGCCACGCAGTACTACTGCCCCAGCGGCCTGCCTGCGCAGCTGGAAGAGCAGATCCAGCGCATGAGCCTGCAAGCCTACCAGTCGCTGGGCTGCCGCGGCTGGTCGCGGGTGGACGTGATGATCCGCGAGAGCGATGGCAAGCCCTTTTTGCTGGAGATCAACACCTCGCCGGGCATGACCGGCCACTCGCTGGTGCCGATGGCTGCGCGCGCCGCAGGCATCAGCTATGAGGATCTGTGCCTGCAAATCCTGCTGGCGGGGCGCTGCGATGGCGCAACGCCCCGCCGGCAGCTGGATGAAAGGACTGCCACGGTATGAGCGCCACCCAGCCGCCGCCAGTGGATGTGCGCCTGATGAACGCCACGGCTTCGTTGGTGTTCCTGGGCGTGTTCGCCTTGGCCTGCGCGGCGCTGGTGGCCTGGCTGCTGCGCAACCCGGCCTTTGCCATTGCGCAGGTGGTGGTGCACGGCAATCCGCAGCACAGCAGCGCAGTGAGCTTGCGCGCCCATGTGCTGCCGCAGCTGCAGGGCAATCTGTTCACGCTGAATCTGGCGCTGGCCAGGCAGGCTTTTGAGCAAATGCCCTGGGTGCGACGCGCTGAGCTGCGCCGGGGCTTTCCGAACACGCTGGAGGTGGTGCTGCAAGAGCACCAGCCCGTGGCCATGTGGGACGGCTCGGACGCCCAGGCCATGCTCAACAGCTTTGGCGAGGTGTTCG
>JAUMYI010000271.1 GCA_030528705.1 Comamonadaceae bacterium
GACTGGATGGCGGCGAACAACTCGGGGTCGACCTGTTCGACCAGCAGATCGCGTTGGTACATGGTGGTGGTGATCCTTGATTAGGAAAAAAGACTCTATTGCCGCAGCCTGACCCGAATCCAAAGGCCTGTGAACACGCTCTAGGGGTTTTGAGATTTGGCTTGCGCAGCGGTTTTTTGAGGCAGAAGCCGCAGATGCAAGGCGAAAATGCGCGCAAGGCCTGGGCACCTTGCAAGCATTTTTTCAACGCAGCAGCTCGCAGTTTTGACCGAAAGCACCGCCGCAATAC
Source organism: Comamonadaceae bacterium (assembly GCA_030528705.1). Lineage (GTDB taxonomy): Bacteria > Pseudomonadota > Gammaproteobacteria > Burkholderiales > Burkholderiaceae_C > Lampropedia. Next base: position 290 of record JAUMYI010000271.1, read on the forward strand.
TGCATCTCAACAGCCCCTAACCTGTTCACAGCCTCGACGCGAGCGGGTAACAAGTGGTTGGGATGGGCTGCAAAGCTCCGAGCACAGCAGCAAGCGTTATTGCAAGAATGGACAGGCGAAGCAGACCGCCCCAGACCACCCAATCCGCAGCTGCACACGGCGCAGCACTTCGTGCAAACCTTGCTGCACCGGGCCCGCGCGGCAAAGGCCCTAGTGTAATGCCTGTTGTGCTACAAAGCTGCGCGCGTCCGCGTTACTGCGCCAAAGCTTCGGAGGCCTGGGGCGGCACAGCGTCCAGGCCGGAGCGGGCCGCCAACACTTGCTGCGCGCCATGCTCTTCCACCAAACGCGCCAATTGCTCCATGTGCACGGCCGATTGCACGCTTTGCGCCTGCGCGAGCTGTGCGGCCAAGGCCGTCCCGGAGCTTTCCGCGGCGCCCTGCGGCTGCGGCGCAATCTGCGCAACTGTGGGCTGCAAGCCCAGCGGCTGCGCTTTGGGCGCCAGCCCAGACGTATTCTGCGTCTGCTCGGCCAGGGCCAAATCGGCCTTGCGCTGCATCCTGGCGGTCTTGAACGAGGCCGGCAAGACTTTGGCGGCATTGCGTGTCGCTTCCTTGAGCCGCTCGTGCTCGGCCAGCACCTTGCTGGAATAGCCGCCATCGTTGGGCAGCTTGGCCGCGCCGACATAGCACACCAAGCCGCGCTGCACGCCGCCGAAGCGGTTAATGCAGTCTTTGAGAATCAACGAGCCAACCTGCATGTTGCTCACCGGATCGAAAGCCGCCAGCGTGCCGCCAAAGTGCTCGTATTTGTCCTCGTGCACGCTCGTCATGACCTGCATCAGCCCTTGCGCGCCCACGGAGCTTTGCGCAAATGGGTTAAAGCGCGACTCGATGGCCACCACGGAGAGAATCAGGCGCGGATCCAGGCCGCGCTTTTCCCCCAGGGAATAGGCCTGTGCCACCAATGCGCCCATGGGCTCCGGAGCAACGCGGTATTTCTTGCTCAACCAGAAGGCTGCGGCGGCCTGCTCCTCGGACAAGTCCAGCAGATCCACAGCCGTGACGCGCTCCAGGGCTTCGTGCTCGACGTCCAGATCGACTTGCGCCACCTTGCGTTGGTACAGGTGGCTGTAGAGCCATTGCTCGCCCCGGTTCAGCAAATCGGGATGGGTGTAGAGCACCAGGCCAGCAAATACGGCCAAGGCCCCCAGCATGGCCAGCAGGTTCAACATCAGCGAGTGGATGCTTTTGCCCATCCAGCCCAGGCCTGCGGCCAGCAGCCGCAGCCAATGCATCAGCAGAGACATTCGTTTCTCCAACGTGCGGCTGCGCCAATTCAGCCGCTGCAGTTTTCGACCAGCCAGCCCACATGCTGTGCAGCGCCCACAAACCACGCTTGCCATGGCCTGTGTCATGCGGCTGCCGGTCTTGGCATTGAACAATGCGAGCTTGCCCCAGGTCTTGTGCCTGTCCCCTGTTGCACTGCGCCGCCGGCGCCCGAGCTGAAAGCCGTCGGGCCGATGGCATTGCAATCCCAAGCATTCAGGGCCAGCGCGATTGCGATGGCCGTGGCTGGCGGGCAATGCCCGCCAGCGCCTGCGCTTGCCAGCAAACTCCTCGTAGGGCTCAGGGCCTGTTCATGATCTCGGCGCGAGCCAAAATCCTGCACAGGCCTTCAATGGATTGTGCGCTGCACAAATATTGCAAAAATGTGGATTTTCTGAATCTGCACATCGCTGTCAATGCACTGCCGCCCGTCTTTCATGTAATTTTGTGTATAGAAATTCATGCCGGCGCAGGCGCTCAATGAACACCTGGCCTTAACTGGCTGATTTGCCAAAGGCTTGTGCGTCAGACCAGCCACGCCGTTTGTAAGCTGGCGCCGTCGGCCTGGATGGCAGGCCGCGTCCGCCTTTTCGCTGCAAAAAAACAACATGCACAGCTCCCCCCCCTCTTCCTGCCCGCCCCAGCCCCAGCCCAAGAAAGAGCCCGTCCACAACCCGCAAACGGGGGCGGCCGTGCAGTGGCTGGCCGATGGCAGCCCCTACTCGCCACGCTTTGGCGACCGCTACCACAGCCATGCGGGCGGCGGCCTGGCGCAGGCGCAGGGCTGCTTTCTGCAAGGCTGCGGTCTGCCCGAGGCCTGGCAGGGCCAGCGCCAATGGCGCATCCTAGAGACGGGCTTTGGCCTGGGGCTGAACTTTCTCGCCACCTGGCAGGCTTGGCGCGACGACCCGCAGCGTTGCCAGCAACTGCACTTCATCTCCACCGAGGCCTGGCCCGTGTCTGCTCAGGACTTGCTCTGCGCAGCACGCAACCGCTATCCACAGCTGCTGCCGCTGGCCGAGGAGCTGGCCTTGCAATACCGCGATCTGCACAGTGGCATCCATCGCC
>JAUMYI010000272.1 GCA_030528705.1 Comamonadaceae bacterium
CGGATGCCCCGCATGGTAGGCCGCACGCATGGCCGTGGCGACCCGGTTCTTGCGCTGTTCTCGAAATCAAGTGCCTCGCCGCCCATGAATGCGGCAAGAATCACATGCGAGCGGTTGTTTTCAGAAGTGGCCTGCTTGGCAGGGCTGTACCACTGAGTGTCTTTGATGCGTCTGTATGTCCGGCCTGCCTGAGGCAGCGCCGAAAACCATTGGATGGCGGTTGGACATGGTGATTTCATTTCGGAGGGGTGAACGCCTGCCGCGCCTGTTCGGCCTTGGCGCGCATCACGCAGCCTGGGTCATGGTCGTTGACCAAGCCCATGGCCTACATGAAGGCATAAACGGTGGTCGGGCCAATGAATTTCCAGCCGCGTTGCTTTAGCGCCCGGGCCAGTGCCTGCGATTCGGGCGACTGGGTTTGCGTGCCGGGCGCGGCGGGGGTTTTCGGCTCATAACGCCAGATGAAGGCCGCCAGCGAGCCTTCTTGCTCAACCAGTTCCAGCGCCCGGCGGGCGTTGTGGATCACGGCCTCGATCTTGCCGCGGTGGCGCACGATGCTGGCATCGGCCAGCAGGCGCTGCACATCGCTTTCGTAAAACTTGGCCATCTTGCGGAAGTCGAACTGGCAAAAGGCGCGGCGGAAGTTCTCGCGCTTTTCCAAAATGGTGCGCCAGCTCAGGCCGGACTGGAAAGTCTCCAGACACAGCTTTTCAAACAGCCGCAAATCATCGGCCACCGGGTAGCCCCACTCCTCATCGTGATAGGCCGTGTATTGCGCCGTGGCCGCGCACCAGTGGCAGCGCGGCTGGCCGTCGGGGCTTTGGTAGATCTGGATGGGCTGGCTCATCGGGCCGTCTCCTTGGATGCTGAAGTTTCTGTGCCGCCAAGCTCGCGCTGCGCGCAATAGGCCGCCGGCTTGCATGAATGCGGTGCAGACAGAGCCGACTGTGGAAACATACAATGCCGCGCTTGTTTCAAGCACCTATCGAGGATTTTCCATGCACACACTGAAATGGATGGCGCCGCTGCTGGCGGCCTTGCTGGCAAGCGCCTGTGTTAGCCTGGACAGCGTCAGCAGCCCTGGCGCCGGGGCCTATCGGCTGGATGGCCATTACCGCGCCTTTCATTGCGACAACGGCTACCGGGTGAGCGTCAAGTACAAAAGCCCGGAGCAAATCAGCATCAACTTCAGCACGGGCAAGGATATTTTTGTCGTCATCGCCAACAGCGCGCCCTCGGCTTCTGGCACTCAGTACGTCAATGATCTGGGCAATCTGCGCTGGCAGGAGCGCGGCGACATGGCGCATTTCACCTATCCCGCCAGCGATTGGCGCAGCAGCGGCCGTTTGCTGGAGACCACTTGCCGCGTCAAATGAGCCGGGCCTGGCCGGGCGCTGCAGCTCGTCGATGGCGGTGTGTGGCACTCAATTGAAGCCTGCGATGCCCTCGCAGGCTTTTTTGATGCTGAAGTGCCTGTTCATGGCGTCACCCTGGCGGGCCACAGGAGCGGCGGGGCGGTGGCCGTGCGCCTGCTTGCGGGCCGTGCTCAGCAAGCTGCGATGAAGGCTTGCAGCGCCGCCCACACCATGTCCGGTTGTTCGGCGACGGCTTCGTGGGCGGCAAACGGCACTTGCATCAGATGCGCCCCGGGCAGCGCGGTCTTGAGCGCCGCCCAGTCGGGCAGTGAAAGCAAAAAATCATCCTCGCCGCGCAGGCTGAGCAGCGGCGCGCGAATCCGGGCAATCAGTGCATCCGGATAGCCGCTGGCGCTTTCATCCAGCCACATGCGTTTGAGTTCGGCCAAGAGGCGCGGCAAATCGGGCGCGGGATTCTTGGCCAGATAGGCGGCCACTTGCGTGGGCATATGTTCGCGCGCGAAGGCCTCGTCCAGCGCCTCGTACAGCGGGCGGATGGCGGCCAGTTGGCGGCTGTGCCAGTGCGCGCCGATGGTGACCAGGCGCTCGACCCTGTCCGGGTGGCGCGCGGCCAGCCGGTAGGCGGCGATGCCGCCATCGCTGAAGCCCATCACGGTGCAGCGCGCCACGCCCAGTGTTTGCAGCACATGGCGCGCATCCTCGGCCAGCTGCGCATAGCTCAGCGGCGCATCGCCCAGGGTGGAGCAGCCATGCCCGCGGCTGTCGAGGGCGATGACGCGAAACGCCTGCTGCAAGCGCGGCAGCAGCGGCGCAAAATCCTCCATCGAACCCAGCCCGCCGTGCAGCAGCAAAACAGCCGGGGCATCGCTGCGGCCGCTTACTGTCACATGCAGGCTCGCGCCAAGATGGATGATGGTTTGCAGCGTGTCTGTCATTTGCTTTCCAACAGGGTGAACGGCGGTGGTCATGCCGCGCTGCACCTGTTGGTGGTGACGGCGCAGGGGCAGTGTTTCATGGCTTTTGCTTGCGGCGGCGCGGCGCTCAGTGCCTGGTTGTGGCGCAGCGCCAGCGCCACCAGGTCTTCCAGCATGGGCAGGGCGGTTTCGTCCAGGTCGATATAGCCGCGGTATTCGCGGCCTTTCATGACGGTGGTGCGCACGCCTTCGTGTTCAAGCGCGGCGTCGTGATGCGCCTTGCCGATGCGCAGCATCACTTCGCAGCCGTCGCCACTGATGCCCACGCACAGCTTGCCACGCACCATGAAGGCCAGGCCGCCGAACATCTTTTTCTCGGTGATCTCGCTCACCG
>JAUMYI010000010.1:0-13609 GCA_030528705.1 Comamonadaceae bacterium
GCTGCCCATCAGGCAGCGCGCTGTGGGCATAAAAAAACAGACCACACTCCCGTGTGGCCTGTTTGTATTTGGTTGCGCGAGGAGGATTTGAACCTCCGACCTTTGGGTTATGAGCCCAACGAGCTACCAGGCTGCTCCATCGCGCGGTAAGCCGCTAGTATAACAGGTTTTATTCTGCTGCTTGCTTTTCTGCAGAAATTTCTTCCTGTTCCTCGGGGCGATCCACCAGCTCCATCAGCGCCATGGGAGCGTTGTCGCCCACGCGAAAGCCCATTTTCAGAATGCGCGTGTAGCCGCCGGGACGGGCCTTGTAACGCGGGCCCAGCTCGGTAAACAGCTTGGTGACGGCGTCACGATCGCGCAGGCGGCTAAATGCCAGGCGGCGGTTGGCCACCGAGTCGTTCTTGGCCAAAGTGATCAGGGGCTCGACCACACGGCGCAATTCTTTGGCCTTGGGCAAGGTGGTCTTGATCAGCTCGTGGTGAATGAGCGAATTACTCATGTTGCGCAGCATGGCCTGACGGTGCGCGCTGGTGCGGTTGAGTTTACGAAGTCCGTTGCGGTGTCGCATAGTGTTTCCTTATCAAAATGGCTGCGGGCCGGATCAGGTACCCGCAGGTGCAACAAAAACAGGGGATAGGTCAAAAAAGAGTCTGTCTGGCAAGCCCAAGACTGTGAAGCCTGGCCGGGCGGCAAGCTCAGGGAAAGGGGTAAGAGCCTTCACCCAAGCATCCGCCGCTGCGCCCAAGGACATCACTCCAACCCTGCGGGCGGCCAGTTCTCCAGCTTCATACCCAGGGTCAGGCCGCGCGAAGCCAGCACTTCTTTGATCTCATTGAGCGATTTACGCCCCAGGTTCGGGGTTTTGAGCAGCTCATTGTCTGTGCGCTGAATCAGATCACCGATGTAGTAGATGTTCTCGGCCTTCAGGCAGTTGGCCGAACGCACCGTCAGCTCCAGCTCATCCACCGGACGCAGCAGGATCGGATCGAAAGTCGCAGCACTGCGCGAGGCAGCAGGCGCATCAAAGGCTGCCAGATCACCATCGTCGAGCTGTGCGAACACGGCCAACTGCTCCACGAGAATCTTGGCGGAGGTGCGCACTGCGTCCTCGGCAGTGATCGCGCCATTGGTCTCGATTTCCATGACCAACTTGTCCAGGTCAGTGCGCTGTTCCACACGGGCATTTTCCACCGTGTAGTTGACGCGCAGCACCGGCGAGAACGAAGCGTCGAGCACGATGCGGCCGATCGACTTGCTCGACTCGTCGCCAAAGCGGCGCACCGTGCCGGGCACGTAGCCGCGGCCCTTCTCGACCTTGATCTGCATGTCCAGCTTGGCACCCTGCGACATGTGCGCAATCACATGCTCGGGGTTGACGATTTCCACATCGTGCGGCGTCTGGATGTCTGCCGCCGTTACCACGCCTTCGCCATCCTTGCGCAGGCTCAGCGTCACTTCATCGCGGTTGTGCAGCTTGAAGACTACGCCCTTGAGGTTCAGCAAGATGCCGACCACATCCTCTTGGATTCCATCAATGCTGGAAAACTCGTGCAAGACACCCGCAATCGTCACCTCGGTGGGCGCATAGCCAATCATCGACGACAGCAGGACCCGGCGCAGTGCGTTGCCCAAGGTGTGGCCATAGCCACGTTCGAACGGCTCGAGCTCAACCTTGGCCCGGTTATTGCCGATTTGTTCCACGCTGATGGTCTTGGGCTTTAGCAAATTGGTCTGCATATTTACTTCCTGTCAATACCCCCGGCTCGTTACACCGGTAAGGCTGGTGAAGCGAATAAACCGCGAACGGAGTCGCGGTTCAAATGAGTGATTCCATTTCCCAATGAGGGCTGCATCACCATCGCAGGCCACGAGCATTGAGCCGAGGCCAGCGAATGCTCCAGCAGCAATGCTTGCATTGAGAAATGGAAGAGTCAGGCCGTATCAACGCGAATACAGTTCGACGATCAGCGATTCGTTGATGTCTGCACCGAACTCATCGCGGTCAGGGGCTTTCTTGAAAGTGCCCTCGGCCTTGTCAACCGACACCTCCACCCAGCCCGGAAAGCCCAATTGCTGCGCCAGTTGCAGCGCTTCCTGCACGCGAGCCTGATTGCGCGACTTCTCACGCACGGCTACCACATCACCGGCCTTGACCTGGTAGGAAGGGATATTCACCGGCTGGCCATTGACCAGGATTGCCTTGTGCGAGACCAGCTGGCGCGCCTCGGCGCGGGTCGAGCCAAAGCCCATGCGGTAGACGACGTTGTCCAGGCGCGACTCCAGCAGCGACAGCAGGTTGGAGCCGGTATTGCCACGGCGGCGGTCGGCTTCGGCAAAATAGCGACGGAATTGCTTTTCCAGCACGCCGTACATGCGGCGAACCTTCTGCTTTTCACGCAGTTGCAGGCCGTAGTCAGAAGTGCGCGCACCAGAAGTGCGACCATGTTGACCAGGTTTGGTATCGAACTTGGCCTTGTCAGCGATGGAGCGACGGGCGCTCTTGAGGAACAGATCCGTGCCTTCGCGACGGGAGAGCTTGGCCTTGGGCCCAATATAACGTGCCACTTGATTTCCTTTGATTCAACTGCTGCATGGCCATCCCATGCAGGAGCCACGCACGGCCTGTCACGGCAGCGGTGGCGGTGGTCTTGATGAAGAGATTAGATGCGACGGCGCTTTTGCGGACGGCAGCCGTTGTGCGGGATCGGGGTCACATCGGAGATTGAGGTGATGCGGATGCCCAGGGCGCCCAGGGCGCGCACCGAGGACTCGCGACCCGGACCAGGCCCCTTGATTTCCACGTCCAGGTTTTTGATGCCGTGCTCGATGGCGGCGCGGCCAGCCACCTCGGAAGCAACCTGGGCAGCAAACGGGGTCGACTTGCGCGAACCCTTGAAGCCTTGGCCACCGGAGGAAGCCCAAGACAGGGCATTGCCTTGACGGTCGGTGATGGTGATGATGGTGTTGTTGAACGACGCATGGATGTGCGCAACACCGTCTGCAATGTTCTTGCGGACTTTCTTGCGCACGCGCTGCGACGCGGAAGAGCCTTTAGCCATTGTGTTCCTTCAATGCCAACTGAATGAATCGCGACCAATGCCATTGCCAGCCTGGGAATGCGCTCGGCAATGGGCGCCGATTTGACGCACATGCCTGCATGTGTCCGCAAAGACCCGCGCAGCACCTAACTGCGTGGCTGGAAATGGGCGAAGTCGAGGAATTTACTTGACGCCCTTGCGCGGCCCCTTGCGGGTACGGGCATTGGTACGGGTACGCTGGCCACGCATGGGCAGGCCGCGGCGATGACGAAAACCACGGTAGCAGCCGATGTCCATCAGGCGCTTGATGTTCATCGTGGTTTCACGGCGCAGATCGCCTTCGATCGTGAACTGGGCGATCTGGTCGCGAATCTTCTCCAGGTCGGCATCCGTCAGGTCCTTGACCTTCTTGGAATACTCGATGCCTGCAGCTTCGCAGATCTTGCGCGCGCGCGAGCGACCAATGCCATAAATTGCCGTCAAGCCAATCTCTGTGTGCTTGTGCGGCGGTACGTTGATACCAGCAATACGTGCCATAACCGTCCTCTAACTTCTCAACCCTGACGCTGCTTGTGGCGCAGGTCTGTGCAGATCACGCGCACTACACCATTGCGGCGAATGATCTTGCAATTTCTACACATCTTCTTCACAGAAGCGGAAACTTTCATTGCGAACTCTCCAAAAAGCCAAGATTTTCAAACATCAATCCGAGCATGCAGACATTCAAACACCAGCATCTCAACGGGCCGTGAGCTTGAAATTGCCTTTCTTCAGCAGCGATTCGTACTGCTGCGACACCACATAGTTCTGCACCTGCGCCATGAAGTCCATGGTCACAACGACCAGAATCAGCAAAGAAGTACCGCCAAAGTAGAACGGCACGTTGTACTTCAGTGTCAGGAACTCGGGGAAGAGACAGACGGCGGTGATATAGATGGCGCCTGCCAGTGTCAAGCGGGCGAGGATTTTATCAATATATTTGGCCGTTTGCTCGCCTGGACGAATCCCAGGCACAAAGGCGCCACTCTTCTTCAGGTTGTCTGCTGTCTCACGGCTGTTGAACACCAGCGCCGTATAGAAAAAGCAGAAGAAGATGATGGCCGACGCCAGCAGCAGCACGTAGATGGGCTGACCCGGTGTGAGTTTGGCCGCCGCATCGCGCAGGCCGCGCATGAACCAGTTCGACGATTCGCCGCTGCTGAGCCAGCTCACCAGCGTGGCCGGCAGCAGAATGATCGACGAGGCGAAGATCGGCGGAATTACGCCGGCCATGTTCAGCTTCAGCGGCAGGTGCGACGCCGGGCTGGCATACATCTTGTTGCCCACTTGACGGCGCGCATAGTTCACCAAAATCTTGCGCTGCGCCCGTTCGACGAAGACCACGAAATAAGTCACCAGCACCACCAGCGCCATGATGAACAGCAGCGTGATGATGTGCATCGCGCCCGTGCGCACCAACTCCAGCGTGCCCGAGATGGCACTGGGCAGACCCGCGGCAATGCCGGCGAAGATCAGGATGGAGATGCCGTTGCCGACGCCGCGCTCGGTGATCTGCTCACCCAGCCACATCATGAACAGCGTCCCCGCCGTCAGCGACACCATAGTGGTGACCTTGAAGCCCAAGCCTGGATTGAACACCAGGCCAGGCTGGCTCTCCAGCATCACGGCAATGCCCATGGACTGAAACAGCGCCAGCACCAGCGTGAAATAGCGCGTGTACTGCGTGATCTTGCGCCGCCCCGCCTCACCGTCCTTCTTCAAGGACACCAGCGCAGGCACCACATAGGTCATCAGTTGGATGATGATCGATGCGGAGATGTAGGGCATGATCCCCAGCGCCAACACCGAGAAGCGCTCCAGAGCGCCGCCGGAGAACATGTTGAAGAGGTCGAGGATGCCCTGCGAGCCCGAGAACATCTCCTCAAGCCGCGCAGGATTGATCCCAGGCACTGGCACATGTGTGCCGATGCGGTAGACCACCAGCGCCAGCAGCAAAAACACCAACCTGCGGCGCAGGTCGGCAAATTTGCCGGGTTTTGCCAATTGAGCGGAATTCGTTGCCAAGATCAAGCCCCATTCATGGTAGGTCGATGCAGTACGCCGGCATGTGTGGCCCCGGCTTGCGCTTCCCCACGGAAGCGCATGGCCATGAGCGCATGCATCCAGCGGAGCTGGCCGCAGGCCCGGCTGCCCACTGCAGCTTGTCGCACAAGGCGCGCGCCAAAACTCAGGCCAGCGAGCCCCCAGCCGCTTCAATCGCGGCCTTGGCCCCGGCGGTGGCGCCAATGCCCGTCAGTTTGACGGCCCGGGTCAGCTCACCGGACTTGACCACTTTGACCACCTTGGCGATCGAGCGCACCAGACCGGCCTGCTTGAGCACCAGGATGTCAACCTCGGCAGCGCCCAGGCGCTCCAGCTCGGCGAGCGTGACCTCGGCATTGAACTTCAGCGTCGTGGACTTGAAGCCGCGCTTGGGCAGGCGACGCTGCAGCGGCATCTGACCGCCTTCAAAGCCAACCTTGTGGTAGCCGCCAGCGCGGGATTTCTGACCCTTGTGACCGCGGCCTGCTGTCTTACCCAGGCCGGAGCCGATGCCACGGCCCACACGGCGCTTGGCATGCTTGGCTCCCGCTGCGGGCTTGATGGTATTGAGTTGCATCATCCACCCCTTAGAGGACTCGGACCAGATAGCTGATCTTGTTAATCATTCCACGCACTTCGGGCGTGTCCTTGAGTTCGCTGACGCTGTTGAGCCTGCGCAGGCCCAGACCGCGCACCGTGGCGCGGTGCGATTGCTTCGTGCCAATCGGGCTGCGAACCAGTTGAACCTTGATGGTTTGGTTTGTAGACATCGTGTGCACCTCTCTCAGGCCAGCAGGTCTTCGACCGACAGACCGCGCTTGGCGGCGATTTCCGCCGGCGTCGTCGAACGCTTGAGCGCATCCAGGGTGGCGCGCACCATGTTGTAGGGATTGCTCGAACCATGGCTCTTGGCCACGATGTCGGTGATCCCGACCACTTCGAACACGGCGCGCATCGGGCCGCCTGCGATGATGCCGGTCCCCTTAGGGGCCGGCGCAAGCATGACGCGCGCAGCACCGTGCTGACCATGCACGCCATGGTGCAGCGTGCCATTCTTCAGCGAGACCTTGATCATGTTGCGGCGCGCTTCTTCCATGGACTTCTGCACAGCCGAAGGCACTTCCTTGGACTTGCCCTTGCCCATGCCAATGCGGCCATCGCCATCGCCCACGACGGACAGCGCAGCAAAGCCCAGAATACGACCACCCTTGACCACCTTGGTGGTGCGGTTGACGGAGATCATTTTCTCCTTCATGCCGTCATCGCGGCTGTCGTCTTGCATTTTTGCTTGGTTTTTGGTTGCCATTGCCATTCGCCTCAATCAGAACTGCAAGCCTGCTTCGCGCGCGGCTTCTGCCAGCGCCTTCACACGGCCGTGGTATGCAAAGCCAGCGCGATCGAACGCCACTTTCTCAACGCCAGCGGCCTTGGCCTTCTCAGCAATGCGCTTGCCCACGGCGGTGGCGCCTTCGGCGCTACCACCCTTGACGGAGCCGCGCAATTCGCCTTCGAGCGAAGATGCCGTGGCCACGACCTTGGCGCCATCCTCGGAAATCACGGTGGCATAAATATGCTGGTTGGTACGATGCACCGTCAGGCGCGCAACGCCTTGCTTGGCAATGCGCACACGGGTTTGACGAGCACGGCGCAAACGCTGTTCCTTTTTGTTCAACATCTTGCAGCCCCTTATTTCTTCTTGGTTTCCTTGATCGTGACCACTTCATCCGAATAGCGGATGCCCTTGCCCTTGTAGGGCTCGGGGGGGCGCACTTCGCGCACGACGGCGGCGAACTGACCCAGCACCTGCTTGTTCGCGCTCTTGAGCACGATCTCGGTGGGCGTGGGCGTTGCCGCCGTCACGCCTTCGGGCAGATCGAATTCAACCGGATGCGAGAAACCCACGGCCAGGTTGAGCTTGTTGCCGCTGACAGCGGCCTTGAAGCCCACGCCCACCAGATTGAGCTTGCGCTCGAAACCCTTGGAGAGACCGACCACCATGTTGTTGACCAGCTGACGCAGCGTGCCTGCCAGGGCATCGGCCTCACGCGATTCGTTGGCCGGGGCGAAGGTCAGCACGCCGCCGTCCTGGCTGATCTTGACCTGTGCGTTGTCGGCCACGGACAGCTGGCCGCCAGAACCCTTGACGGCAATCTGACCATCCTTGATCGTCACTTCGACGCCGGAAGGAATCACCACGGGTGTTTTTGCAACTCGAGACATTTCAATATTCCTCCAATTGCGCATCAGGCCACGAAGCACAGCACCTCGCCACCGACACCGGCGGCACGGGCTTTGCGATCGGTCATCACACCCTTGGGCGTGGTCACGATGGCCACACCCAGGCCATTCATCACCTGCGGGATGGACTTGCTGGGCTTGTAGACACGCAGACCAGGCTTGCTCACGCGCTCAATGCGCTCGATCACCGGGCGGCCTGCGTAGTACTTGAGATCGACGCGGATATCGGCCTTGGCGCCATCGCGCACGACCTCGAAACCGTCGATATAGCCTTCGTCCTTGAGCACCTGCAGGATGGCCTGCTTAAGCTTGGAGGAAGGAACCGTCACGGAAGGCTTGGAGACCATCTGCGCATTGCGGATGCGGGTCAACAAGTCGGCGATAGGATCACTCATGCTCATGATTCATTACTCCCGTCTGCTTACCAGCTTGCCTTGATGACACCGGGGATATCGCCCGACATGGCCAGCTCGCGCACCTTGGCGCGCGCCAGACCAAACTGGCGGAAGGTGCCACGCGGACGCCCCGTCATTTCGCAACGGTTGCGCTGGCGCGTCGGATTGGCGTTGCGCGGCAGCTTTTGCAGCGCCAGGCGGGCCTGATAACGCTCTTCGTCGCTGCGCTTGGCGTCATCGACGATGGCCTTCAGTTCGGCGCGCTTGGCAGCGTACTTGGCCACCAGCTTCGTGCGCTTGAGCTCTCTTTCAATCAATGCTTTTTTAGCCACACTGCACCTCAATTCTTGAACGGGAAACGGAACGCAGCCAACAGCGCCTTGGCTTCCTCGTCCGTCTTGGCTGTGGTCGTGATGCTGATGTTCAGGCCACGCAGCGCATCCACCTTGTCGTACTCGATCTCGGGGAAGATGATTTGCTCCTTGACGCCCACGTTGTAGTTGCCACGACCATCAAAGGACTTGCCCGAAATACCGCGGAAGTCGCGCACGCGCGGCAGCGCAATGGTCACGAAACGGTCCAGGAACTCGTACATGCGCACGCCACGCAGCGTCACCATGCAGCCAATGGGCTGGCCTTCGCGGATCTTGAAGCCCGCAATGGCCTTGCGCGCCTTGGTCACCACGGGCTTCTGGCCGGCGATCTTGGTCAGATCGGCCACGGCGTTTTCCATGATCTTCTTATCGGCCACCGCCTCGCCCACACCCATGTTCAGAGTGATCTTGGTGATGCGCGGCACTTCCATGACCGACTTGTAGCCAAACTGCTTGGTCAGGTCGCCGACGACTTTTTCACGATAGAACTGTTGCAGACGCGCCATTTATGCCACCTTGATCGCTTCACCGCTGGAGCGGAACACGCGCACGCGGCGCGCACCCTTGTCCGCCGACAAATCCACCTTGATCGCCACGCGATCGGCCTTGCCGGTCGCGGGGTTGTAGATCGCCACGTTGGACTGATGGATGGGCATGGTCTTATCCACGATGCCGCCCATCTCACCCTTCATCGGGTTAGGACGCACGTGCTTCTTGACCACGTTCACACCCTCGACCACCAGATAGTTCTCGTCCTTGCGAGACAGCACCACACCGCGCTTGCCCTTATCGCGACCGGTCAACACGATGACTTCATCGCCCTTGCGAATCTTGTTCATGCCACACCTCAAATCACTTCAGGAGCCAGGGACACGATCTTCATGAAGCGTTCGCTGCGCAGCTCACGCGTGACCGGGCCAAAAATACGGGTACCAATGGGCTCGAGCTTGGCATTGAGCAGCACGGCCGCATTGCCATCGAACTTGATCAGCGAGCCATCCTGGCGGCGAATGCCCTTGGCAGTGCGCACCACGACGGCGTTGTAGATTTCGCCCTTCTTGACGCGACCGCGCGGCGCAGCCTCTTTGACGCTCACCTTGATAATGTCGCCAACGCTGGCATAGCGGCGCTTGGAACCGCCCAATACCTTGATGCACAGCACGGACTTGGCACCCGTGTTGTCGGCAACCTCTAAACGAGATTCTGTCTGGATCATTTGATTTAATTCCCAACTTAACCTGCGCTCATGAACGCCGTCGCATACGGCAAGCCGTCATGCGCCACGCGCCACACAGTCAGTCTTGGACCCGTCGCCGCAGCCGATGCCCATCAACGCACAGAGCCACATAGCCCACGCCAGAAAAGCATCGCCCACGTCGTTTGGGCAGATACCCGCCTCGGGCGCTGCAAGCCAGCCAACACAGCGCCGTGCCCAGCACAGCGCCCATTGCAGCAAGCAGCCAAAAGGCGAAGCTGGCGATTATCGCGCGCAATCGCCTTGCGCGTCAAGACTTTTCATGCACCGGGCCAGTACACGGCCCTGCCACACAGGCACCAGCCCCAAAAGAAAGGTTTGCAAAGCCACAAGCGTTGCTTTGCAGCAACGGGCAACGCGCGCCAATCAGGCCAGGCCCTGGTACTGCTGGCACAACGGCTCGAACGGTGCGGGCGAGACTGGCTGGCCCAGCTCTTCGCTGAGGATTTGCGCCACGCGCGCGCTGGCCTGCTGCGCCGCGCTGGCATGCAGGAACAGCAGGCGGTTGCGCCGCGCCAGCACGTCCTCGACGGTGCGGGCGTATTCGTAGCGCGCGGCAAAGCGCACCATGGCTTCGCTCAGGCCGCTTTGCGGCGCCAGCT
Source organism: Comamonadaceae bacterium (assembly GCA_030528705.1). Classification (GTDB taxonomy): domain Bacteria; phylum Pseudomonadota; class Gammaproteobacteria; order Burkholderiales; family Burkholderiaceae_C; genus Lampropedia. The sequence goes on from JAUMYI010000010.1 coordinate 9,988, forward strand.
GTGCATCGGCGCCGGGCAGGGCCTGCACCCAGGCGGCTTCATCGCCATAGGCAGCCAGGCCCTGCACCTCGCCCAGCCCAGCAGCGGGTGCGGCCTGCGCCTGGCCCCGGTGGCCCACCAGCGGCAGCTGGCGCGTTGCGCTGGGCGGCAGCTTGGTCGGCAGCAATTGCGCCAGTTGGCAATGGCGCAGCACGTCCTCGGCCATGGCGCGATAAGTCGTCCATTTGCCGCCCGTCACCGTCACCAGGCCGCTGCCGGCCACGTGTACCGTGTGTTCACGGCTGATGCTCTTGGTGCCGCCAGCATCGCCCAGCGGCTTGACCAGCGGCCGCAGCCCGGCCCACATGCTCAGCACATCGCCTGGGCCTGGGGCCTGGGCCAGGTAGCGGCGCGCCTCATCCAGGATGAAGCCCACCTCCTGCTGCAAGGGGCGCGGCTCCAGCGGGGTGTCGGGCCGGGCCGAGTCGGTCGTGCCCAGGATGACCTTGCCCAGCCAGGGCACGGCAAACAGCACGCGGCCGTCGCGCGTCTTGGGCACCAGCAGGGCGTGCTCGCCGGGCCAGAAGCGGCGCTCGACCACCACGTGCGTGCCCTGGCTGGGGCTGACCATGGGCTGGGCAGCCTGCCCGTTCTGGGTCTCATCGAGGCTGCGCACGGCATCGACCCAGACGCCCGTGGCGTTGATCACGCAGCCGGCTTCGATGCGCAGCTGCGCGCCCGTTTCCTCGTCCTGCGCCTGCGCGCCGCACACGCGCCCAGCACCGTCCTTGAGCAGCCCGGTGACGCGGCAGTAATTGAGCAGCAGCGCGCCATGCAGCGCCGCCGTGCGCGCCAGCGCCAGCGCCAGACGCGCGTCGTCGAACTGGCCGTCCCAGTACTGCACGCCGCCGCGCAACTGCTGCGGGTTGACGTTGCCCAGCAGCGCCTGCACCCGCGCACGCGACAGGAACTGCGTCGCCCCCAGCCCCTGGCCGGCGGCCAGCATGTCGTACACGCGCAGGCCAGCGCCGTAAAACGGCGTCTCCCAGAGGCGGTAGGAAGGCATGACGAAGGGCAGCGGCCGCGCCAGGTGTGGCGCATTGCGCAGCAAGATGGCGCGCTCCTGCAAGGCCTCACGCACCAGCGCGATGTTGCCCTGCGCCAGGTAGCGCACGCCGCCGTGCACCAGCTTGGTGGCGCGCGAGGAGGTGCCCTTGGCGAAATCGTGCGCTTCCAGCAATGCCACCGACAGCCCGCGCGCGGCCGCATCCAGCGCCACGCCCAAGCCGGTGGCGCCGCCGCCGATGACCAGCAGGTCAAAGCGCCCGGCGGCGGCCAGGGCCTGCAAGATCTGCGCCCGGTCGGTCGCGGCAGGGGCGGGGGCAGCCAGATTGCGGGGAGCGGAAGCGGCGGAAGATGCAGCGGAAGAAGCGGTCTCGGTCATGGATGGCAGCCGCGCCAGGGCGGCAGGGCGAAGCGATGGCAAAGCCGCTTATTGTGCCCCGGGATGGACCCCGCCCTGCCCCGCCACGGGCGCTGGCGCAGATGCCGGCGCACACCCCGGCGCGGCAAACCACTGCGGCACGGCATCGGCCATGCGCGCAAAGACGGTGTGCAGGTCCAGCGCATCAGCACCCAGCAGGGCCTGCAGCACGGCGCGGTTCTCGAACAGGCCATGCAGATAGCAGCCCAGCACGTTGCCCGGGCCATTGGCCCAGGCCAGGCCAGGCAGCGGCGTTTGCAGGCCGTGGCCGCCAGCCAGCATGGCCGCATAGGGCCGGGTCTGGCCCTGGTGGATTTCATAGCCCGTCAGCTCCAACCCGGCCAGGGCCTGCCAGGGGCCTTGCAGCGCGCCCAGGCGATAGCGCCCGTGGCGCACCTGCTTGTGCGCCTCGAACTGCGTCACCAGCGGCAGCAGGCCCAGGCCGGGCTGGTTGCCCTGCGCGTGCTGCGGGTCAATCAGGCTCTCGCCCAGCATTTGCAGGCCGCCGCAAATGCCCAGCACCAGCTTGCCCGCCCGGGCGTGGCGGGCGATGGCCGCATCCAGCCCGTGCTGGCGCAGCCAGAGCAAATCGGCCACCGTGGCCTTGGAGCCCGGCAGCACGATCCAATCCGCCCCGGCCAACTGCGCCGCGCTGCGCGCCCAGACCAGGCGCACGCCGGCGGCCTGCTTGAGCGGCTGGAATTCATCAAGGTTGCTGCTGCGCGGATAGGCCACGATGGCCACGGTGCGCAAGCCCGCGCCCGCGCGGCCCGGCGTGCTGCTGGCGCGGGCGTCGAACAAGCCGTCTTCCTCGGGCAGGCCGTGGCGCGGCCACATCGGGATGGTGGCCACCACCGGCACGCCGGTGCGCTGCTGCAATTGCTGCGGCGCAGGCGCCAACAAGCAGGCATCGCCACGGAACTTGTTGAGCACGAAGCCCTGGATCAGCGCCCGGTCGGCCTCCTCCAGCAAGGCCCAGGTGCCATACAAGTGCGCGAACGCGCCGCCGCGGTCGATGTCCGCCACCAGCAGGCAATGCGCCTGGCAATGGCGCGCCACGCGCATGTTCACCACATCGCTGCGCGCCAGATTGATCTCCGCCGGCGAGCCCGCGCCTTCGATCACCACTACGTCGTAGGCGGCGCGCAGCCCGTCCAGTGCCTGCGCGATCACCGGCCAGACGCGCGGGCCGCGCTCACGCCAGGGCAAGGCCGTCAGTTCCGGCTCGACCTGCCCCAGCAGCACCAGCTGGCTGCGCGTGTCGGCCTCGGGCTTGAGCAGCACCGGGTTCATGTCCACCTGCGGCACCACGCCAGCGGCCAGGGCCTGGAAATACTGGGCGCTGCCGATCTCGCCGTAGCCGCCGTCCGGCCTGGCCACCACGCGGGCGTTGTTGCTCATGTTCTGCGCTTTGAACGGCGCAACGCGAAAGCCCTGGCGGCGGTACCAGGCGCACAGCGCCGTCGCCAGCCAGCTCTTGCCAGCGCCGCTGCTGGTGCCCAGCACCATCACGCACAGCGCGCTGCGCTGGCCTGGCCGGGGCATGGGCAGATTGGGAGGTTCGGAAACGGACATGGGTTCAATGGACAGGCAAGAAAGCAGCCGGGGCGTAGCCAGCACGCATTGTTGCAGGCCGCAGGCGCATCGGGCGTATCAGAGCCCGCCCGCGCCCAAGGCCTGCCAGGCGCGCGCCAGGGCCTGCTGGCTGGCTGGCGGCTGCACGCTCAGGCGCCAATGCCCGGGCAGGCCCATGGAGCCGGTGTCGCGCACCTTGATGCCTTGCGCCCGCAGCGCCTGCTGCCATGCACCCAGCGCCTGCGGCGGGCCGGGCCGCACCACGAAGTAATTGGCCAGGCTGCCGGGCAGCACCTGCCAGCCCAGGGCGCGGCACAGCGCCAGTTGCGCGCGCTTCCAGTCGCGCAGCTGGGCGCGGCTGCCGGCCAGCCATTGCTGCACCGGCGCCTGCATCCAGGCCTGCAGCAAGGCCACGCCGTGCGCGCCCAGCGGCCAGGAGGGCGCCAACGCATCGAGCTGCGCCAGCATGGCCTGCAAGGCCTGGCGCGCCGGCGCATTGGCCAGCTGCGGCGCAATCGCATAGGCCGCGCGCACGCCCGTCAGGCCCAGCGCCTTGTTGGGCGAGAACAGCTGCCAGCAGGCCTT
>JAUMYI010000010.1:13709-25355 GCA_030528705.1 Comamonadaceae bacterium
CTTCATCGGGCCAGTCATCGGGCCGCAGCATCAAGGGCGCATAGGCCGCATCCAGAAAACGCCGCGCCGCCTGCGGCGCGCCGGCCTGGGTCAGCCAATGCCCCAGGCCCGCATCGGCCGCGCCCAGCGGGCTGGAGGGCACGCACAGCCATTGCAGATCGGTCTGGCTTGCGGCCTGCTGCGGCTCTGGGCCGTCCTGCACGGGCTGGTGCGGCACATGCCACACCTGCAGCCCCAGGGCCTGGGCCTGCTGGGCATAGTCGCCATAGGCCGGGCGGGGCACGGCCACCGTGCGCCAGCCATGCAGCCGCGCCCAGACGTGGATGCGGTGGATCAGCTCGCTGCCGCTGGCGCCCAGCAGCAGCCGCTGCGCCGGCACGCCATGCCAGGCGGCCAGCGCGGCGCGCAGCTCGGTGTAGTGCGGGTCCGGGTAGTGGCGCGCATCGGCCTGCTGCACCGCCTGCAAGGCCTGCGGGCAAGGGCCGCAGGCATTGCTGTTGGTGGAAAAATCCAGCGGCGCCAGGCCCTGCGCATCGGCCCCGCCATGCTGGCGGCCCACGCCCAGATCCAGGCTTTGTCCGGTCGGCGGCATCACAACGCTCCCTTGGCGCTGGCCCAGGCCGCCAGCGCCCACAGCCCACACAACGCGGCCAACAGCCAGGCGGCCAGCAGCCACAGGCCCAGCGCACGCCCGGCCAGGGCCTGGGCCTGGGCCGTTTGCGCCGGCTGGGGCGCGGGCGCCTGCGGGTGCAGCACATAGGCCCCGGGCTTGCCCAGTCGGCAGCCCAGCAGCAAGGCCGTGGCGGCCATGGGCCAGCCGCCGTTGGGCGATGGGGTCTTGCGCGCCTGCGCGCCCAGTTGCTGCCAGGTGCGCCTGCGCCAGCCGCCCTGGGCCGGGTTGGCCAGCAGCAGCAGCAGCGCCGTCAGACGCGCCGGCAGCCAGGACAGCGCATCATCGGCGCGCGCGGCCCATTTGCCGGCCCACTGCCAATCGCGCCCGCCGCGCTGGCCTGGGTAGCCCCACATGGCATCGGCGGTATTGGCAAAGCGGTACAGCGCCGCGCCGGGCAGGCCCAGCAAGGCGAACCAGAACAGTGGCGCAATCACCGAGTCGCTGAGGTTTTCCGCCAGGGTTTCGATGGCGCTCTCGCGCACCTGGGTCGCGTCGAGCTGGGCCGTCTCGCGGCTGACCAGCCGCGCCAGCTGCGCCCGCCCGGCGGGCAGCGATTGGGCCAGCGCCTGCTCCACGGCCTGCACCTCCTGGCGAAGCATGCGCCAAGCCAGCAGCGGCTTGAGCAGCACGCCCAGCAGCAGCGCCAGCGCCAGGCTGGCCAGCAGCGGCGGCATGCGGCCCTGGGCCTGCCAGGCCGCTGCCTGCAGCAAGGCTTGCAGCGCCCAGGCCAGCGCCGTCCACAGCAGCGCCAGCGCCAGCCAGGCCAGCGCGCCGCGCCGCAGCCGCTGGCGCGCCTGGGCTGCGCCCTGCGCCTGGCCGGCAAACAACCAAGGTTGCAGCCGCTGTAGGCTGCGCCCCATCCAGACCACCGGGTGCCAGCGCGCGGCCGGCTCGCCCAGCCAGCGGTCCACGAGCAGCGCCACGCTCATGCCCAGCGCCAGTGCCAGCGGCCAGGCGCCTGGGGGCCAATGCCATGCATCCATCGTCAATGCCGCCCGTGGGCTGATCCGTTGTGTGCCAAGGCCGCTTGTTGTGCCCGCCGCGCAGAGATCATGGGCGGGCGCTCAATCCTCGATGCCGCGCTGCGCGGGCACGCCGGCCTGGTAGGCGTGCTTGACCAGCTGCATTTCCGTGACGGTGTCGGCCAGCTCGATCAAGGCCTGCGGGCAGCGCCGGCCGGTGAGCACCACGTGCACCTGCGGCGGGCGCTCGCGCAGGGTTTGCAGCACCTCTTGCAGCGGCAGCCAGCCGTAGATCAGCGGGTAGGTGATTTCATCGAGCACGACCATGAAGTATTCGCCGCCGAGGATGGCCTGGCGCGCCTTGGCCCAGCCCGCGCGCGCCAGTTCGGCCGAGTGCTCCAGGTCGCGGCTCTTCCAGCTAAAGCCATCACCCAACCCTTCGACGGGCACGCCCAGTTGCTCGAAGCTGCGGTGCTCGCCAAAGCGCGCCGAAGGCACTTTGACGAACTGGTAGATCTGCACGGCCTTGCCGCGCCCATGCGCGCGCAGCGCCAGCCCGAAGGCCGCCGTGCTCTTGCCCTTGCCGTTGCCGGTGTTGATCAGGATCAGCCCGCGGCGCTCGCCCTGGGGCTTTTGCCGCACCCGGTCCACCGGGGGTTGCTCGATCTGGATGTCCATTGCATCGCTCCTTGTTGTCTTGACGGCTAAGCGCCTGCGCTCAGCACCCGTTCTAAAGCCGCGGCAAGGGCCGGGCCAGGGCCTTGATGTCGATGGCCTGGCCGGCCGCCACCAGCAGCACGTGGCGGCAGTGCTGCGCCAGGGCCTGGTTGAGCAGGCCCAGTTCATCGGCATAGGCGCGCACGGCCCGGCCCAGCGGCATCACGCCCCAGCCCATTTCATTGCTCACCAGCACCACCGGCCCGCGCGCCTGCGCCAGGGCCTGCAGCAGCGCGGTCTTGGCAGCGGCCAATGCGGCGCGGCGCTGGCGCAGCAGCGCGGCCTCGTTCAGCGATGCGTCCTGCGCTGCGGCGGGCGTGGCGGGCTCGGCCGGCATCAGCCAGTTGGTCAGCCACAGCGTCAGGCAGTCCACCAACAGCAGGCGCTGCGGCACGCTGTGCGCGGCAATGCTGGCGGCCAGTTGCAGCGGCTCTTCCAGCGTCTGCGCCGCCGGCAGGCGCTGGCGGCGCTGCTGGCGGTGGCGCGCAATGCGCGCGCGCATTTCTTCGTCCAGCGCCTGGGCCGTGGCGATCACCAGCACCTCGCGCCCGGGCTGCTCGGCCAGCCAGGTGGCGGCCAGTTGCTCGGCGTGGCTGCTCTTGCCGCTTTTCTGGCCGCCCAGCAGCAGCACGTGGGCCAGGCCGGCCGGCTGCTGCGGCAAGGGCTCATGCGGCATGGCCTGCTCCTGCATGGCCTGCCGCCTGCGCCGCGCCTGCGGCATCTGCGGCCTCTACAGTGTCTGGCCCGAGCAGGCGCAGCACGGCCTGCGGGCTGGAGGGGAACCAGGCATGGAAGTAGCTGGCCGTGAGGCTGCCCAGGCGATAGACGGCCTCGCCCGCATCGGCGCGCGCTGCGGCCGTGGCGCGGCGGTGCGCTGGGCGCTGCGTGCGGCTCCAGGCCGGCAGCTCGGTCTGCAGCCGGCTGTAATGAAAGGTGTGGCCGCGCAGCGCGGGCTCGCCCGCTGCGGCATCGGGCGGCAGCCATTGCTGCGGCCCCAGAGCGGCCAGGCGCTGCTGCATCACGGCCTGGGCCGGCAGCAGGCCCCACAGCGGCTGCAACTGCCCATCGGCCTGCTGCAGCGCGGCGCACAGCGCCACCATGCCGCCGCATTCGGCCCAGATGGGCTTGCCCTGCGCCCAGTGATCGTGCAGAGCCTGGCGCAGCCCGGCGTTGGCGTGCAGGCGCGCGGCGTGCAGCTCGGGGTAGCCGCCGGGCAGCCACAGCGCATCGCAGGCTGGCAGGCCATCGCCGGCCAGCGGCGAAAACCAGGCCAGCCGCGCGCCCAGCGCCTGCAGCAGCTCCAAATTGGCCGCGTAGATGAATGCGAACGCCGCATCGCGAGCGATGGCCACGGTCTGCCCGCGCAGCGGCTGGCGCTGCAGCAGCGCCGGGGCGGCGGCCAGCGCCAGCGCGTGCTCGACCGGCATGGCCTCGCCCCGCTGGCCGCTGGCCGCATCTACAGCGCCAGATTCAGATGCGGCTTCGCACGGCCCCGGCACAGGCTCAGGCTCGGGCGGCGCAAAGGCCGCCTGCCAGCACTGCAGGGCAGCGCCATCCATTTGGCCCAGCGGCGTCTGGGCCAGCGCATCGGCGGCCAAATCCAGGCGCGCCAGCGCATCGCGCAACTCGCCGCTGGGCACCAGGCCCAGATGGCGCTCTGGCAGCAACGACAGCGCCTTGGCCGCGCCCGCTGCGGCCTGTGGCGACGGCATCTGCTGCGAAGGCTGCGGCGCATCTTGCAACTGCAAGGGCGGCAAGGCCCCGAGCCAGTCGCCGCCGGGCTCCAGCGCCGCCTGCAGCAGTTGCGCGTGGTGGGCGCTGGCCACGCCGTTGCACAGCACCCCGGCCCAGCGCAGGCCGCTGCGGTAATGCTTGAGGCCATGCACCAGCGCCGCGCAGGTCTGCGCCATGGCCCCGGCCTGCAGCACCGGCATGACGGCAATGCCCCATTGCTGGGCCAGATCGGCGGCGCTGGGCGTGCCATCGAACAGGCCCATCACGCCTTCGATGAGGATCAGATCGGCCTGGCTGGCGGCCGCATGCAGGCGCGCGGCCACGTCTTGCGGGCCGGTCATCCACAAATCCAGGTTCTGCACCGGCGCGCCGCTGGCCAGCTCGTGCCAGTGCGGGTCAAGAAAATCCGGCCCGCACTTGAACACCCGCACCCGCCGCCCCTGGCGGCTGTGCAGGCGCGCCAGCGCCGCCGTCACCAGGGTCTTGCCCTGGCCCGAGGCCGCAGCCGCCACCAGCAAGGCCGGGCAATGGGCCACGGCGGCGGGCCGGGCCTGCTGCGGCCCGGCGGCCTGAACGCCCGCTGCGGGCTGCTGCTGCGCTGGCATGGTCTTGGTCATCTCCTGTAGGGGCTGGTGCGGCGGCGATTGTAGGGCGCGCTGGCCTGCCTGCTGGCGCCGGGCATCACCTGTTCTCTCGGCGCTTGCCAGCACTGGCCGATTGCGCTGCAATGGCCGGGCCGCACCGGCCTGGCTTGGCATGGCACACAGCCAAAGAACCTGTTCAAAGGAGATTGAAGATGCCTCAATTGCGCACACTGCTGTCTGGCTACAGCTTTCTTGAAGGCCCGCGCTGGCGCGAGGGCCGTCTGTGGCTGTCGGATTTCTACACCCACCAGGTGCTGGCCTGCGACATGCAGGGCCAGGTCGAGCAGATCGCCCACGTGCCGGGCCAGCCCTCCGGCCTGGGCTGGCTGCCCGACGGCCGCCTGCTCATCGTCTCCATGCGCGATCGCAAGATCCTGCGGCGCGAGCCGGATGGCCAATTGGTGGAGCATGCCGATCTTTCACACATTGCCACCGGCCACTGCAACGATATGGCCGTAGATGGCCAGGGCCGCGCCTGGGTGGGCAATTTCGGCTTTGACCTGATGGGCGGCGCAGCGGTGCGCACTGCGGCACTGGCGCGCGTCGATCCCGACGGGCAAGCGCATCAGGCTGCCAGCGGGCTGTACTTCCCCAACGCCATCTTGCCCACGCCCGATGGCCGCTCGCTGATCGTCAACGAGACCCTGGGCAACCGCCTGTCGGTGTTCGACATCGCCGCCGACGGCAGCCTGGGGCCGCGGCGCGACTGGGCCGTGTTCGGCCCGCTGGTGGAGGGCGCGGCGCTGGACGATTTCATCGCCGGCGGCAAGGTCGCGGCCGACGGCGCTGCGCTGGACGCCGAGGGCGCCGTCTGGGTGGCCGACGCCATCGGCCAGCGCGCGCTGCGCCTCGCCCAGGGCGGGCGCATCCTGCAGGAAGTCTCCACCGGCGCCATGGGCTGCTTTGCCTGCGCGCTGGGCGGGCCGGATGGGCGCACGCTGTTTCTGTGCGTGGCGCCCGATTTTCTGGAACACCAACGCCAGGCCGCGCGCGAGGCCCAGGTCTGGACGCTGCAAGTCGATGTGCCAGGGCTGCCTGGCTGAAGGCCGGCGGCCAACACCCGCATCGCTGTCGCGGCAAGCGCTTTCCCGCATTGCATTCGGGCAGGCTCGCCGCTATGCTGCGCGGCCCGCAGCGGTGGCGCTGCCTGCGCGCGCCTTGACCGGGCTCGATCGAAGCTTTTGGGCGCGCGCGCTCATTCATTGCAACCGAAAGGAGACTTTTTCCATGACACAGAACACTTGCCGCCCCAGCCGTGGCCTGGCCCTGCGCAGCATTGCCTGCGCCAGCATGCTGGCCCTGGCCGCTGGCGGGGCCCAGGCTGCCGAGCCCAAGCTGACCGATGGCCTGGTCAAGATCGGCGTGCTCACCGACATGGCCGGCCCCTACTCCAGCATGGGCGGGCCGGGCTCGGTGGTGGCCGCGCGCATGGCGGTGGACGATTGCCTCAAGGCCGAATGCAAGGGCATGAAGATCGAAGTGGTCAGCGCCGACAACCAGAACAAGGCCGACATCGCCGCCTCGCGCGCGCGCGAATGGCTGGACGTGCAACAAGTCGATGCACTGGTGGATTTGACCAACTCCGCTGGCGCGCTGGCCGTGCAGCAAATCATCAAGGAGCGCGGCGGCATCGCCATGTACTCCGGCCCGGCCACCACGCGCCTGACCAATGCCGACTGCGCGCGCAACGGCTTTCACTGGATGTTCGACACCTATTCGCTCTCGGCCGCGCCCGTGGCGGCCATGACCCAGGCCGGCGCGAAGAAGTGGTTTTTCGTGACGGTGGACTACGCCTTCGGCCACTCGCTGGAAAAAGACGCCACCGAGGTGCTCAAGGCCAACGGCGGCGAGGTGATCGGCTCGGTGCGCCACCCGCTCAATGCCAGCGACTTTTCCTCCTTCCTGCTGCAGGCGCAGGCCTCGGGCGCCGATGCCATCGCGCTGGCCAATGGCTCGCAGGACACGGTCAACGCCATGAAGGGCGTGCATGAGTTCGGCCTCTCGGGCGGCCAGCAGCAGGTCACGGCGTTGCTGGTGTTTCTCTCGGACGTGCACGCCATGGGGCTGGAGACGGCCAAGGGCCTGAAATTCTCCGAAGGCTTTTACTGGGATCTGGATGACAAGACGCGCGAGTTCTCCAGCCGCTTCGAGCAGCAGCACCGTGGCAACAAGCCGACCATGGTGCACGCCGGCGTGTATTCGAGCACGCTGCACTATCTGAAATCGGTGGCCGCCGCCGGCACCGACGACTGGAAGGTCGTGGCCGAGAAAATGCGCGAGCTGCCCATCGAAGATGCGGTGATGCGCAATGCCTCGATCCGCGACGATGGCCGCGTGATTCACGACATGTATGTGTTCCAGGTCAAGACGCCCGAAGAATCCAAAGGCGCCTGGGATTACTACAAGCTGGTGAGCACCATCGCCGCCGACAAGGCCTTCCAGCCGCTGGCCACATCCAGCTGCCCGCTGGTGAAGAAGTAAGCTCCTGCAGAGCTGCTCTTGCAAACACGCCCCCGCCGGGTTGCCAAACAGGCCCGGCGGGGGCGTGCGCCTTCATAGAATCGGGCCTTTGTCCCCAAGGGATGCCCTTCGCGCCGCCCAAGACAACAGGCCATTGCATGAACACCCTCTCCCGCCGCGCCACCCAGACACGCCCGTTTTACGTCATGGAGGTGGCCAAGGCCGCGCAGCGCCTCATCGACGAGCGCGGCAACACGCCGCCGATGCGCTATCTGAACATCGGCGAGCCCGATTTCACCGCCCCGCCCCTCGTGCAGCAGGCCGCCATCGCGGCCATTGAAGCCGGCCACAGCCAGTACACCGCCGCGCTGGGGCTGGATGCGCTGCGCCAGGCCATCAGCGGCTGGTATGCCACGCGCTTTGGCGTGCAGGTTGCGCCCGAGCGCATCGTCATCACCGCCGGCGCCTCGGCCGCGCTGCATCTGGCCTGTCTGGCGCTGCTGCAAGAGGGCGATCAGGTGCTGCTGCCCGACCCTTGCTACCCCTGCAACCAGCAATTCGTGCAGGTTGCCGGCGCGCAGCCGGTGTGCATCCCGGTCGATGCGGCCAGCCGCTTTCAACTCACGTCCGAGCAGGTCGCGGCGCACTGGGGGCCGCAGACCCGCGGCGTGCTGCTGGCCTCGCCCTCCAACCCCACCGGCACTTCGATGCCGTTTGCGCAGCTGCGCGCCATCCACGATTTCGTGCGCGCCCGCGGTGGCGTGAGCCTGGTCGATGAGATTTACCTGGGCCTGTCCTACGACAGCGACTACGGCCAGACCGCCCTGGCCCTGGGCGAGGACATCATCAGCGTCAACAGCTTCAGCAAGTACTTCAACATGACCGGCTGGCGCCTGGGCTGGCTGGTGGTGCCGCCGGCGCTGGTGGCGCCCATCGAGCGGCTGGCGCAAAACCTGTTCATCTGCCCCAGCGCCATTGCCCAGCATGCGGCGCTGGCCTGCTTTCACCCCGAAAGCATCGCCGAGTACGAGCGCCGCCGCGCCCTCTTCCGCCAGCGGCTGCACAGCTTCATCGCCCCGCTGCCCAGCCTGGGCCTGCAAGTGCCCGTGCAGCCCGACGGCGCGTTCTACGTCTGGGCCGATTGCCGCGAGGCGGCCCAGCGCCTGGGCGTGCAAGGCAGCTGGGACTTCGCCTTCGCGCTGCTGGAGCGGGCGCGCATCGCCGTGGCCCCCGGCAAGGACTTCGGCCAGCACGGCATGGAGCATTTCGTGCGCTTTTCCATCGCCACCTCCAACGACAATCTGCGCGAGGCCTTGGCGCGCATGCAGCAATTGCTCGGGCATTGAACAGGTTCTGCGCGCCTGCTGCGGCCCCTGCCCAGGCATGGGGCGCTGGCCTTGGCCCCGCCCGGGCCGGCGGGGCATCGGTTCTATAATCGCCATTTCCCCCATCCCCCGAGACATGACCAAATTCGTCTTCGTCACCGGCGGTGTGGTGTCGTCCCTGGGCAAGGGCGTCGCTGCCGCCTCGCTGGCTGCCATCCTGGAATCGCGCGGCCTCAAAGTCACCCTCATCAAGCTCGATCCGTACATCAACGTCGATCCGGGCACCATGAGCCCCTTCCAGCACGGCGAGGTCTTCGTCACCGACGACGGCGCCGAGACCGATCTGGACCTGGGCCATTACGAGCGTTTCATCGAAACGCGCATGAAGCAGGCCAACAACTTCACCACCGGCCGCATCTACCAGAGCGTGCTGGAAAAAGAGCGCCGCGGCGACTACCTGGGCAAGACGGTGCAGGTGATTCCGCACATCACGGGCGAGATTCAGGAGTTCATCAAACGCGGCGCGGGCATTGGCACGCCCGACGCGGTGGACGTGGCCATTGCCGAGGTGGGCGGCACGGTGGGCGACATCGAGTCGCTGCCTTTTCTGGAGGCCGTGCGCCAGCTCGCGCTCAAGCTCGGGCCCAACAACAGCGCCTTCGTGCACCTGACCTATCTGCCCTGGATTGCCGCCGCTGGCGAGCTGAAGACCAAGCCCACGCAGCACACGGTGCAGAAGCTGCGCGAGATCGGCATCCAGCCCGACGTGCTGCTGTGCCGCGCCGACCGTGCCATTCCGCAGGACGAGCGCGAGAAGATCAGCCTGTTCACCAACGTGCCGGCCTGGGGCGTGATCTCCATGCCCGACGTGGACACCATCTACAAGGTGCCGCGCCTGCTGCACGAGCAGGGCCTGGACGGCCTGATCTGCGACAAGCTGCGCCTGAACACGCCACCGGCCAGCCTCAAACGCTGGGACGCGCTGGTGCACGAGACCGAGCACCCGCAGGGCGAGGTGCGCGTGGCGATGGTGGGCAAGTACGTGGAGCTGAGCGACAGCTACAAGTCCGTCAACGAGGCGCTGCGCCACGCCGGCATGAAGAACCACGTGCGCGTGCGCATCGACCACATCGACTCCGAAACGCTGGAAGGCCCGCTGGATGCCGCCGCGCAGAAGCTGGCCGCCTACGACGCCATTCTGGTGCCCGGCGGCTTTGGCGCGCGCGGGGTGGAGGGCAAGATCACCACCGCCCGCTACGCGCGCGAACACCAGGTGCCCTACCTGGGCATTTGCCTGGGGATGCAGGTGGCCACCATCGAATACGCGCGCCACGTGGCCGGCTTGAGCCAGGCCAACAGCACCGAGTTCGACCCGCACACGCCCGAGCCGGTGATCGCCCTCATCGACGAGTGGGAAGATCAGGACGGCAGCATCCAAAAGCGCGACGCCAGCAGCGACCTGGGCGGCACCATGCGCCTGGGCGCGCAAAGCTCCGACGTGCAGCCCGGCACGCTGGCGCACCAGATCTACGGCGACGTGGTGACCGAGCGCCACCGCCACCGCTACGAGGCCAACACCAAATACCTCGACCAATTGCGCAAGGCGGGCCTGGTGATCTCGGCGCTGACCCAGCGCGAGCACTTGACCGAAATCGTCGAGCTGCCGCAAAGCGTGCACCCCTGGTACATCGGCGTGCAGTTCCACCCCGAGTTCAAGAGCACGCCCTGGAACGGCCACCCGCTGTTCAACGCCTTCATCAAGGCGGCGCTGGCGCGGCAGAAAAAGGCCGCTGCTGCCGCTGCCCCCGCCACATCACCCTCGCCTAAGGCCTGAGCCAAGGCCCGCTTGCCAAGCCCGCGCCCGGCATCTAGCATCAATGCATCAACATGATGCCTTGATGCAAAGGAGAGCACCCCATGCGCAGCACCTTCAACCTGGACGACGACATGCTCATCCTCGCGCAGCAAACCGCCCAGCGCGAGCGCATCACGCTGGGCCAGGCCGTCTCGCAATGGATGCGGCGCGGCGCGCAGCACATGGCCGACGCCCCCGCGCCCCAGGCCAGCCAGCCGCGCAGCCCCTACAGCGTCTATCCAGCGCGCAGCGGCCCGCCCATCACCTCGCAAGATGTCTATCGCCTGATGGACGAGGACGGCGTGTGATGCCAGCCACTTCCCGCCGCCTGCTGCTGGACGTGAACGTCTGGGTCGCGCTGCTCGACGAGCAGCACGTGCACAACCAGGCCGCCATCGCCCTGTGGCAGCGCCCCGGCCTGCGCATCGCCACCTGCCCGCTGACCGAAAACGGCGCGCTGCGCATCTGCGCCATGCCCGGCCTGGGCCGGGGGCGGCCCGCCAGCCTGGCCACCATCCGCGCGGCCATGCAGCGCGCCTGCGGCGACGTGGACCACCAATTCTGGCCCGACGCCCTGTCGCTCATCAGCGGCGAGGCGCTGGACTTCAACCGCATCAGCGGCCACAACCAGATCACCGACGCCTACCTGCTGGCCCTGGCCGTGCGCCACGGCGGCACCCTGGCCAGCTTCGACCAGCGCATCGCCCTCTCGGCCGTGCGCGGCGCCACCCCTGACCACTTGCTCCTGCTATGAACCTCTGCGGCTTTCCCATCGGCCTGGATCGGCCCTTCTTCCTCATCGCCGGCCCCTGCGTGGTCGAATCCGAACAACTGCAAATGGACGTGGCCGGGCAGTTGAAAGAAATCACCTCCGCGCTGAGCATCCCCTTCATCTTCAAAAGCAGCTACGACAAGGCCAACCGCTCCAGCGGCGCGAGCTTTCGCGGCCCCGGCATGGCCAAGGGGCTGGAAATCCTTGCCAAGGTGAAAAAAGAACTGGCGCTGCCCGTGCTCACCGACGTGCACACCGAGGCCGAAATCCCTCAAGTTGCCGCCGTGGTGGACGTGCTGCAAACCCCGGCCTTTTTGTGCCGCCAGACCGATTTCATCCGCGCCGTGGCGCAGTCTGGCCGGCCCGTCAACATCAAAAAAGGCCAGTTCCTCGCGCCCCACGACATGAAAAACGTCATCGACAAGGCCCGCGCCGCCGCGCGCGAAGCCGGCCTGCCCGAAGACAACTTCATGGCCTGCGAACGCGGCGCCAGCTTTGGCTACA
>JAUMYI010000273.1 GCA_030528705.1 Comamonadaceae bacterium
CCAGCTACTACCCCAGCATCAGCCTGACGGCTGGCCTGGGCGGCAGCGGCCAGTCTCTGGGGCAATGGCTGTCCAACCCGGTGGGCACGTTGGGCGCCAGCCTGGCGCTGCCGTTTTTGCGCCAGCGCGAAATGCGCCTGAACAGTGAAGTGGCGCGCGCCAACTATGAAGCTGCGGCCGTGGGCTTTCAAAAGACTTTGCTGCAGGCCCTGCAGGAGGTGGAGGACGCGCTGGTCGCGCGCCAGCAGTTGCAGCAGCAGCGCCATTGGTTGCAGCAGCAGCGCGATGCGGCGCTGCAGGTCGAGGCGCTCAGCGAGCTGCGCTACCGCCACGGCGCGGCGGCGCTGCAAGTCTGGCTGGACGCGCAAGAGGCGCGCCGCAGCGCTGAGCTGGCCCTCTCGGCCAACCGCCTGGCCCAGCTCAATCAGCTTTTGACGCTGTACAAGGCCCTGGGCGGCGCGCCGGACGGGCCCTGATGGGCCCGATGGCCTGCGCTTCAATCGCGCAGCGCGGCGCTCAATTGGTCGATCAGGATCGACCAGGGCGGCTCGTCGAGCTGCTTTTGCTCGCGCAGAAACTGCGCTTGCGCCGTGCTCCAAAACGGCGCATCGGCCAGCAGCACCTCATCGGGCAGCGGGTGGTGCTGCGCGATGAAGTCGGCGATCTGCACGGCGGAGCTGGGCAGGCCGAGTTGCTCGAACAAATCGGTGAAGCTGGCGCAGCGTTCGATGAATTCGGGGCTGTGGGCGGGCATCGGGGCCTCCTGGTGCTGGCGGGGGGGATGGGCCGCACAGGCGTGCGCTGCGCGGCCAGGCGCTCGGTGGATGCGCAGTGCGCAATGCCCAATCAATGGGCGCGGATCATGGTGCCGTAGGGCGCGTCGGTGAGGATCTCCAGCAGCATGGCGTGCGGCACGCGGCCATCGACGATGTGCACGGAGTTCACGCCACTCTTGGCGGCATCGAGCGCGCCGGCGATCTTGGGCAGCATGCCGCCGGAGATGGTGCCGTCGGCAAACAGCGAGTCAATCTCGCGCGCTGAGAGATTGGTCAGCAGCTTGCCTTGCTGATCGAGCACGCCCGGGGTATTGGTCAGCAGCATCAGCTTCTCGGCCTTGAGCACCTCGGCCAGCTTGCTGGCCACCAGATCGGCATTGATGTTGTAGCTCTCGTTCTGGTCGCCATAGCCGATGGGGCTGATGACGGGGATGAAGGCATCGTCTTGCAGCGCCTTGACCACGCTGGGGTCGATGCTGAGGATCTCGCCGACCTGGCCCACGTCGTGCAGGATGCTCGGGTCCTTGTGATCGACCATGCGCAGCTTCTGCGCGCGGATGAAGGCGCCGTCGCGCCCGGTCAGGCCCACGGCCTTGCCGCCGGCCTGGTTGATCAGGCCGACGATGTCTTGCTGCACCTCGCCGGCCAGCACCCATTCGACGACTTCCATGGTTTCGGCATCGGTCACGCGCATGCCTTGGATGAACTGGCCGGTCTTGCCCAGGCGCTTGAGGGCCGACTCGATCTGCGGGCCGCCGCCGTGCACCACCACGGGGTTGATGCCCACCAGCTTGAGCAGCACCACGTCCTCGGCAAAGGCCGCTTGCAGCTGCGGCTCGGTCATGGCGTTGCCGCCGTATTTGATGACCATGGTCTTGCCGTGGAACTTGCGGATGTAGGGCAGGGCCTGCGCGAGGATGCGGGCCTTGTCGTGCGGGGCGATGGCGGTGGCGTCGGTCATGGTGGCAAGGGGCAGGGGGTGTGAACACAAAGACAGCGCAGCCGCGCCACAGAAGAGTTCGGCAGCGGGCTGCGCAACAAAGAATCTGGACGAATCCAGCGCCAAAGCAGGCGCTGCGCTGCGTGCAGACGGTGCCCGCATTGTGCCCCAAGGGATCAAGGCAATGCTGAATCAGTCTGCGCAGTGCGGCGCGCCCTGTGTGGGGATGGGATGCAAGGCGCAAACCGCAGCAATGGCTTGAGCGATTGCGAGGCTTTGCAGCGCAGCAGAGCGCCCCAGACAGGGATGCGCCGTGCGCGAGGGGCTTGTTCAGCCTTGCCTCAAGCCTGTGGGTCGTGGCCCGTACACTGTGCGCTTGCGATCACGGACAACAAGGGGCCGTCAGCAAAATCGTCGCCAATAGCGCCCGCCCTGGGGATGAGTGCGGCGCGAGAATTTTGATGACAGGCCCAATACCAACAGGAGATACCACGATGAACGCACCCATTTCCCCGACGCTGCAGGCCGCGCTGCGCCAAGTTTCCATCGACGACAAATACACGCTGGAGCAGGGCACGGCCTTCATGAGCGGCGTGCAGGCGCTGGTGCGCCTGCCGATGCTGCAGCGCGCGCGCGATGCCGCCGCCGGGCTGAACACGGCCGGCTTCATCAGCGGCTACCGCGGCAGCCCGCTGGGCGGTTACGACCAGGCGTTGCAGAGCGCGCGTGCGCACCTGGCGCGCCAGCACATCGTGTTCCAGCCCGGCGTCAACGAGGAATTGGCCGCCACCGCCGTCTGGGGCACGCAGCAGCTGGACTTGCAGCCCGAGCACAAGAAGTACGACGGCGTGTTCGGCATCTGGTACGGCAAGGGCCCGGGCGTGGACCGCTGCTCGGACGTGTTCAAGCACGCCAACATGGCCGGCACGGCGCGCCACGG
>JAUMYI010000274.1 GCA_030528705.1 Comamonadaceae bacterium
AAACTCAGTGTGCAAACGCAGGTGAATAAACATGGGGCGCGATTGTAGGAGGGGGCATGGCCTGCTGAAGAAGGGCTGGGCGCAAAGTGCATGACTTGTTCAGCGTTGCCCTTGCAACGCACGCGCCTCATGCCAACCATCATGCCGCCCACAGCGCCGGCTTGTTCACCATCAGCCAGTACACCAGCACCATGGCGATGAAGGCCGGGTAGCCCAGCGCCTCCCAGCAGCGGGCCAGGCGCGCGTAGTCATGGGGCAGGGCGCTGCCGCTGGCGTGGGCGGCCTGGGCCATGCGGGCCATGCGCAGTTGCAGCCACAGCACGGGCAGCCAGCAGGCGCCGGCCAGCGCGTACAGCGCCAGCGAGGCGGCCAGCCACGGCGTGCTCAGCGGCCAGCCGGCCCAGTGCGCCAGCAGCACGCCGCTGACGGGCTGCACGATGACGGCGGGCGTGGTGAACCAGGTGTCGGCGCGCACCACCAGGCGGCTGACCACGGCCTGCGCGGCCACGTTGCCAGAGCGGTTGGCGAAGAACATGTAGAAGGCCGAGCCAAAACCCGTGCCGACCATGAGCACGCTGCTGAGGATGTGCAGCCATTTGACGAGGAGGTAGCTGTTCATGGGGCGCTGCGGTAGAGGACGAAAAGAATGGCCAGGATGGGCAGGTTCTTGCTCAGCGGGCCGATGGGGTGCAGCCACAGCGCGGGCAGCAGCGCGGTGGCGGCCAGCGTCAGGCCCAGCACGGCCAGGGCCGTGAGGGCGTAGGTGGCGCGGCCGGGCCGCCAGCTCAGCGCCAGCGCCAGGGCAATGTCCAGCGCCACGCCGCCGCCGATGAGCGCGTGCGCCAGCGGCCCCGGCGGCACGCCGCCGGCGCGCAGCAGCGCCAGGCTCTGGCCGTTCCATTCGATCAGGCTGGCGGCCACGGTGAGCCAGCACACGGCGATCAGGCTGGCGCGCAGCAGGCGCAGTGCGCCAGGGGCGTGGATGCCATGCGGGCCGTGGCTGGTGGCGGATGGGTTTCGCATCGTCAGCCTCCGGCGGATGCGGCCAGGCCCGCGACGAAGCGCGCCGGGGGCGTGGCCGGGCGGCCCAGCAGCGCGGGCAGGGTGTGGGCGCCGGCCACGTTGTCGCTGGCCAGCAGGGCCAGCGATTGGCTGCACCAGGGGGAAAAGGGCAGCGCGTCGCCCAGGCGCGCGCTGGCGCGGGTGAGCCAATGGGGCAGGGGCCAGATCCGGGCGGGGCGGGTGGGGCCTTGGCCCTCCAGCGCAGCCCGTTGCGTGCGCAGCAGGGCGATGTACTCGGCCAGCGTCATGGCCTGCGGGCCGGCCAGTTCGGCCAGGCCGGTGAATGGGGCGGTGCTGGCAGTGGCGTCGGCCGTGGAGCCTGAGGCGGCGGCAGAAGCGGGCGGCGGCAGCAGGCGCGCCACGGCATCGGCCAGGTCCCACACGGCCAGGGGCTGCACGCGCGCTTGCAGCACCGGGCGCGGCAGGGCCAGCCAGGGCAGGCGCGCCAGCGCCAGAAACAGGCGCGTGCTCTCGCCGCCCGCGCCAAACACCAGGCTGGGGCGCAGCGCCACGCCGTCGAGCTGGCCGGCTGCGGTCAGCGCCAGCAGGTGGGCGTCGGCGGCGCGCTTGGTGCGGGCGTAGGCGGTGGCGCCGTGGGCGATGCCCAGCGCGGAGATCTGCACCACGCGGCGCAGGCCGTGGGCGGCGCAGGCGTCGAACAGGGCGCGCGGGGCGGCGTCGTGCACCTGTGTCATGGGCCGCGCGCGGCTGTCGCGCAGCAGGCCCACGGCGTTGACCACGGCCTGCACGCCGTGCAGCAGCGGCGCCCAGTGCGCGGGCGTGCTGGCCTGGGTGAAATCCAGGGCCGGGCTGCTGCGGCGGCTGGCGGCGCGCACCTGCCAGCCCGCGCGGCGCAGGGCCTGGGCGATGTGGCGGCCAATGAAGCCGCTGGCGCCGCACAGCAGCGCGGTGGGGGCGGAGGCAGGTGTGGGGGCGGGGGTGGTCATAGGGCTTCTCCGGCATGGGTTGGGGGAGCGGGGTCGCACAGCTGGGCCAGGGCCTCGGCCTGGCGCCGGGCTTCGAGCATGGCGGCCACCTGCCGCCAGACGCCGCGCGCGATCAGGGCCACGCTGGCGAACACGCCGCCGCACATCAGCAGCAGGCTGTGGCGCAGGGCCTCGGCCGGCGCGACGCCGGGGCGGAAGTCGCCAAAGGCCAGCGTCAGCATCAGGCTGCCGCTGAGGGCCAGCAGGTAGGCGCAGCGCACCCAGAATTCGGCGGCGCTGCCGTCTTCGCACAGCGTGCGCAGCACGTGCACGAGGATGGGGCGCAGGTAGCGCACGGCCGCCAGCGGGCCGAGCAGGGCGATGAGCACGGTGGCCAGCAGCAGCGTCAGGTCCAGGGATTCGGGCGAGGTCATGGCCAATCTCCTTTCAAAGAGGCAAAGAGGCATTGGCTACTTGGGGGATCGCTGCAGGGGCTGGCCGGCTGGGCGCTGGGGCGCGCTTTCGGCCAGCCGGCAAGCGCCTGCCGGGCCGCAGCGCTGGCTGGCATGGCGGGCGGCGTGGGCCTGCGCCTCTTGCAGGGGCTGCGCCGGGGCGCGCGCAAACAGCCAGCGCCCCAGCCA
>JAUMYI010000011.1 GCA_030528705.1 Comamonadaceae bacterium
CCCAACCAAATCAAGCACCGCCTGCGCCAGCAAGGGCACACGCTCAAGAGCTGGGCGGCGGCCAACGGCTTCAAGTACCGCACCGTCAGCGACGTGGTGCGCGGCCTGCGCCAGGGCAACTACGGCGAGGGCCGCGAAGTGCGCCAGCGCCTGGGCCTGCCCGTGGCCGATTGAGATTTTCGCACTGTTTCACAGTGTAACCAGCGCCCAAGGCCCCGGGTTTTCCTGATGCCCCAAGCCCCTGTAACGCCCGCCAGCGGCAAGCCCCAGCCCACGCCTGGCGGGCGCCCCATGAAGGAGACGCCATGAGCCGCCGTCTGGAAACCGGCATCACCATCATCCGCGCGCTCTCGGGCCATGAGTTCGATGGGCTGCGCCTGGCGCAAATCGCCAGCGCCTGCCAGCGCAATGCGCCCACCACGCTGCGCACGCTGCAAGAGCT
This sequence comes from Comamonadaceae bacterium, assembly GCA_030528705.1. GTDB lineage: Bacteria > Pseudomonadota > Gammaproteobacteria > Burkholderiales > Burkholderiaceae_C > Lampropedia. The sequence goes on from JAUMYI010000011.1 coordinate 443, forward strand.
TGAAGCCCTGGGCATCGTGCAGCGCGACGCCCGCCGCGAAGAGGTTTGGCGCCTGGGCCCGGCCCTGGTGCAAATCGCCATCGCCTTCCAGCAGCACCTGCTCAATAAGCAGCGCGAGCTGGCCGACTTTGAACGCAACTACACCCGCACACCGTAAGGAAAAACATGGCCAAGAAACTCAAACCCGCCGAAAACCACCTGCCCGAACTGGTGGAAGACGCTGCCCCCCGCCTGGCCGAGCTGCAAAGTCAAGCCGTCCTGATGAAGCAGGAGCAGCAGGCCAGCGCCCTGATGTCCGCAGGAGGCATTCGCGCCTTGTCGTTTACCCAAACGATTTTGGATGTTGCGCAGCTTGCCGAATACGAAAACATAAAGAAATCAAAGGCTTGGCGCGATATGGTCAATCCAGAAACCCAAACGCATTTTGGAAATCTGGATGAGTGGTGCCGCCACTACCTTGGCAAAACCTACGAGCGGATGCGACAGATTTCCGCCAACCGCAACCTCATCGGCCAAGAAGCCTTCGAACAGGCCGAGCGCATTGGCCTGCGCCAGACGGACTACAACGCCATCAAAGCCCTGCCCGCGCCTGAGCAGGAGCTGGTGCGCCGCGCCGTGGAAGAGGCGCAAAGCAAGGATGAGGTGGTGGATTTGATCCAGGAGCTGGCCGCGCGCACGGCCAGCCACAAGGCCCAGGCCGAAGAAGCCCGCGCCGAACTGGCCGCCAAGGAGCAGTTGCTGGCCGACAAAAACCAGCGCATCGACGCCCTGGCCAGCGATCTGGCTAAGGCCAGCCAGCGCCTGGCCAATCTGCCCGCCGACCAGGCCTGGGTAGAGCTGCAGCGCGAGGCCACGGGCAAGGCCGCCGAGGCCGCCGGGCTGATTGCCGGCAGCTTGCGCCATGCGCTGCAAACCCTGCACGAGGCGGGCGAGCAGATGGGGCGGCGCGACCAGGTCTTCATGGCCGGCCTGCTGGGCCAGGTGGAGCAGGAAATCCACGCCCTGCGCGAGCAGTTTGCCCTGCCCCTGGCCCCGGCGGCGGGCCAGCCCGAATGGCAGCAATGGGCCGATGCGCAGGACGCGGCCGAGGCCGCCGAAGCCGCCGCCCAGGCCATGGATGCGGCCCATTGAGCCCCGGCGCAACGCCCCCGCACGACGCCCCATCACCAGGAAAAGCCCCGCCATGCCCCCCGCCGCCCACACCGAGGTTTTGCTGCACATCAAGCAGCAGGCCGATGCCGCCGGCCACGGCCACAAGGAGCGCATCTACCAGGCCGCCTGCCAGCAATACGGCTGGGCGCTGCCCACGCTCAAGCGCTGGCTGTCGCAGCTGGGCGCGGCCCGCGCGCGCAAGCGCCGCAGCGATGCCGGCGCCTGCGCGCTGACGCTGGAGCACGCCCAGATGATCAGCGCCGCGCTGATGGAGGGCTACCGCGCCAACAAGAAAAAGGGCGCGGCCTTGTCAGGGACGTTGGAAAAATTGCGCGCCAACGTCCCCGGCCTGGCCTGCGCGCTGGATGCGGCCACGGGCGAGCTGCGGCCGCTGTCGGCCAGCGCCGTCTCGCGCGCGCTGCGCCACTACCGGCTGCACCCCGAGCAGCTGCGCCGCGCCGCGCCCGCGCAGCCGCTGCGCAGCGAGCACCCCAATGAGGTCTGGCAGATCGACGCCTCCATCTCCATCCTGTTCTACGTGCCCGATGAGGGCGGCCTGCAGGCCATGGCCCGGGCGCAGTTCAACAAGAACAAGCCGGGCAATTTCGAGCGCATCAAGCGCCAGCGCCTGACGCGCTATGTGATCACCGACCACTACAGCGGCAGCATCTTCGTGCACTACGTGGCCGGCGGCGAGAGCACCGTCAACATGGCCGAGGCCTTTTTGCGCTGCATTGCCCAGCGCCCGGGCCAGCAGATGTACGGCGTGCCCTTTCACCTGATGATGGACCCGGGCAGCGCCGGCACGGCCGGGGCCTTTGGCAACCTGCTGCGCCGCCTGCAGGTCGCGCCCATCGTCAACCAGGTGGGCAATGCCCGCGCCAAGGGCCAGGTGGAAAACGCCCACAACCTGGTGGAGGTGGATTTCGAGAGCGGCTTTCGCCTCACGCACGTGCCCGGCATCGACTGGATCAACCAGCAGGCCGCGCGCTGGATGCGCTACTACAACAGCCAACGCGTGCACAGCCGCCATGGCGCGCCGCGCTGGATGAAATGGATGGAGATCACCCCCGCGCAGTTGCGCGTGGTCGATGCCGCTCTGGCGCGCGAGCTGCTCACGCATGCGCCGGCCACGCCCAAAGTCGACGTCTTTTTGCAGGTGCGCTTTGCCGGCCGCGTGTGGGACGTCAGCGGCGTAGGCGGCGTGATGGTGGGCGAGCGCCTGGCCATCACCTACAACCCCTTCAACCCGGCCGCGGCCTATGTGCTGCTGCGCGATGCGGACGGCCATGAGCAGCTGCTGGAAGTGCCCGAGGTCGAGAAAAACGCCGCCGGCTTTGCTGCCAGCGCTGCGCACATTGCCCACGAATACAAGCGCCCGGCCGACACCACCGCCGACACCCAGCGCAAGGCCATCGAGCGCCTGGCCATGCAGGCCTACACCGATGCCCAGGCCGAAGCGGCCCGCAAGGCCAAAGCCCTGCCTTTTGGCGGCCGCATCGACCCCTACAAGCACCTGGAGCAGGCCGACAAGCTGGCGCTGCTGCCGCGCCGAGGCACAGAGCTGGCCCCGGCGGCCAGCGCCCGCAGCGATCTGGCCGAGCGCACCCTCACGCATTTCGAGGCCGCGCAAGCGCTGCGCGCGCAGCACGGCGTGGAGATGGACAAAGCCAAATTCGCCCAGCTCGCCGCCTGGCACCCGAACGGCGTGCCCGAAGGCCAATTGCCCGAGCTGGCCCACAAGCTGGCCGTGCGCGCCACGCTGCGCGTGGTCGGCGGGCATTGATCGCCCAGAAAAGGAGAAACGACATGGACATGAGCAAACAAGAGGCATCCACCATCATGCAGCGCCTGCTGGAGCAGCTGATCACACTGCTGGCCAAAGAGGGCGCGCCTGCCGACCTGTGCATTGGCGCGCTGATTGGGGCGGCGGGGCGCCTGGCCCAGCTGGCTGGCTGCACCGGGCCGGCGGCCGCCTTGCTGCGCCGATGCGCGGACTCGTTGCAAGAGCGGGGCCAGGCCCCGGGAGCCTGCAATGCGCTGTGACGCCGACATGCGCATCCACCCCGCCGCCCTGGCCGCCCTGGCCGCGCGCCTGGAGCTCAGCCAACGCGAGCTCGCCCGCGGCGCCGGCCTGAGCCTGGGCAGCGTCAACCACCTGCTGCAAAGCGGCGAACTGCCCCGGCGGCGCAGCGGCACGCTGCGCGCCCAGCTGCTGAAGTTCCTGCGCGACCGCGGCGCCCGCGCCGATGAGCTGGCCGCGCTCCAACCCGCAGCCCCACCCCAACCCAAAAAGAAGGCCCCAGGCGCGGCAACGCCTGAGGCCGGTATCCCCCTGACTGAAACCACTCAACCAGAAAAGGACGATCCTATGCTACTGGAAAAATCAGCCCTCACCCTGCAAGCGCGCCAGCACTTTGGCCTGCCGCGCAACCCCTTCGTGGACGACGTGCAAACCACGGACGACGTCTACCAAACCCCCAGCGTTCGCTACGCCCGCGCCGCGCTGCTGGACTGCGCGCGGCACCACGGCTTCATGGCCCTGGTAGGCGAGAGCGGCGCGGGCAAATCCACCCTGGCCGAAGACTTGGAAGAGCGCCTGGCCGCAGGCGCCGGCGGCGGCGGCGAGGTCGTCGTCATCCGCCCCTACGTGTTGGCCATGGAAGAAAACGACGCCAAGGGCAAAACCCTCAAAAGCGGCGCCATCGCCGAGGCCGTGATTGCCGCGCTGCAGCCGCACGCCACGCCGCGCGCCAGCGCCCAGGCGCGCTTTGCCCAGGTGCACGCGCTGCTGCGCGAGGGCCAGCGCGCCGGGCGCCGCCACCTGCTGCTCATCGAAGAGGCGCACAACCTGCCCACGGCCACGCTCAAGCACCTCAAGCGCTGGCTGGAGCTCAAGGACGGCCTGCGCCGCCTCATCGGCGTGGCCCTGATCGGCCAAACCGAACTGCGCCGCCGCCTCTCGGCGCAAAACGCCGAAGTGCGCGAAGTCGCCCAGCGCTGCGAGATCGTCGAGCTGGAGCCGCTGAACAACGAGCTCGAAGGCTATCTGCGCCACAAATTCGCGCGCTTCGACTTGCCCTATGAAAAAGTCTTTGCGCCCGATGCGCTGGACGCCATCCGCGCCCGCCTGATCTACACCCCGCGCGGCGGCAGCGCGCGCGACGCCATCTCCATCTGCTGGCCGCTGGTGGTCAACAACCTGGTCTGCCGCGCCATGAACGCCGCCGCCGCCGTGGGCAGCCCCGTTGTCAACGCTGATGTGATCCGGGGGTGCTGAGATGAATGCCTTGCCACCCGCCACCACTGTCCGGCCCGCAGCCGGGGCCCCACACGGCCTGTGGATGTTTGACGTGTACTACGCGCCTGGGCGCCAGGCCGCGCACATCCCCAAAACCGCCCGCTGCCAGGGCGAGGCCCTGCTGCGCTTGATCAATGAAGATCTGCTGCATTCGCCCGAGCGGGTGTGGCGCATTGATTGCGTAGCGATGCAGCCCGTGTCAGAGCGCGATGCGCCGCAGGCCGATGCGGCCGGCGCCCAGGCGCAGCCGGAGGCCGCAGTATGAGCCGGAGGTCACAACGCATGCCCTACCGGCCCGCGCCCTGGCACGGCGTGATCGTCGGCTACGCCCGCCGCCGCATGCTGCGCGCGCGTTGGCAGCGCTGGCGCTGCGCGGCGCTGGCGCTGCTCATCACGGCATTGCTGATGGGCACGGCCATCGGCCTGGCCTGGCTCATCACCGAACTGACCTGGGGGACGCTATGAAAGGCTTGACGCATGACATGGCCCGCCTTTGGCGGCACCTGCGCCAAACGGGCAGCTGGTGGACGGCGCAGGATCTGTACCAGCACTGGTACCCGGTGTTTTCACAGGAGGCCGTGCAGCAGATGCTGGACTACCTGCAGCGGCACCGATTCGCGGCGCGGCGCATGCACATCGACTGGGGCCTGCCCATGTACGCCGTGACGGCCGATTGCCGGGCGCTGCCCGGCTTCGAGAAAGGGGGGCGCGCATGAGCCAATGCCCATTTTGCGCCGGCACGGGCCGGCAGCAGGCGCCACAGCCCAGCGCCAGCCTGCGCTGCCCCTACTGCCGCTGCGACCTGCCGCTGACGCAGCTCTTTGCCGATGCCGTCACCTGCGAGGCCGTCACCCGCCTGGCCGCCGTCAGCCTGCCGCTGGGCGAGCGCGTGACGCAATACATCATGCTCTTTGGCCCGCAGCAGCGCCCCTTGACCGTAGCGCGCCAGGTTCGCCTGCTGCTGGAGCTGCTGCCCGACATCGAGCGGCGCGCCATCACCTACAAGGGCCGCGACTGGCAAACGCCGCTGCGCGCCTGGGGCGAGGCGCTGACGCGCATCCTCGCCGCGCGCGACGCCGGCAAGCTCGATTTGCCGCTGACCGGCCACAACTACCTCTACGCCATCCTGGCCAGCCTGGCGAGCGCGGCCGAGGCCAAGGCCGAGCAAGAGACCGAGCAACAGCGCCGCAACGCCGTGCGCAGCGCGCCAGGCGCCGGCGCCGTCGATGCCGCCGCAGCCGCCGCCGCGGCCCTGACGCCCGCCGCAGCCAGCGCCACAGGCGCGGCCGCCGCCCAGGGCGCCGAGCCCGTGCGCTACACCAGTCTGGCCGTGCGCCGCATGCAGGAAGAGCGCCAGCGCAACCTGCAGCGCCGCGAGCGCATGCTGCAGCGCACGCAGGGCGGGGCACAGGGCAGCGACGCCGGCAGCAACGGGCCGGGCGAGCCGGGCCAGTCGGGAGGCGGGGAGGCCGCCCCATGAGCAGCGCCCCCATCACCCTGCAGGCGCAGGTGCAGCTGACCCCTGGCCAGGCGCGCGGCGTGGCGATCCGCGTGCTGATTGAGCTGCTGAGCGGCGGCGAGGCCATTGAGCACGGCCTGTTGCTGGCCGATGACGGGCGCGGCCTGTATTCGCCCACGCTGACGCCGCTGCGTGCCGCCACAGACCTGGACCGCGCCGCGCTGCTGGTGTTGCGGCACCTGGCGCAGATTTCCCATGAACCCTTTGGAGCACACCATGACCGAGTTGAACAAGCCAGCCGCTGACGGCACCCCGCCGGGCTACCTCAAAAATGCCAGCGGCCATTTAGTCCCCCTGGAGCAGGTGCGCGAGCAGGACTTGATGCGCGATGAAGTCGCGCGCCGCCTGGCCGAGCGCGCGCTGAAAATCAGCCAGGAGCTGGCCAGCTTCAAGCGCGAGGCCCTGGCCGACATTGCCGACCTGGTGCGCATCGCAGGCGAGCGCTACGACGTGCGCCTGGGCGGCAAAAAAGGCAATGTGCAAATCACCACCTACGACGGGGAGTTCAAAGTGGTGCGCTCGGTGGCCGAGCGCATTGCCTTCAGCGAAGAAATCGAAGCGGCCAAGGAGATCATCAACGCCTGCATCATCCGCTGGAGCGAAGGCGCCAACGACAACATCCGCGCGCTGGTGGACAGGGCGTTTCGCACCGACAGCAAGGGCCAGCTCAAGACCGCCGCCGTGCTGGAGCTGCTGCGCCTGGAGATCGACGACGCCCAATGGCGCCTGGGCATGGACGCGCTGCGCGACAGCATCCACAGCACGGGCACGGCCACCTATGTGCGCGTGTACCGGCGCCAGGGCGCGGCAGACAACTACGTGCCCGTGCCGCTGGATTTTGCGGCGGTGTGAGCGCGGCCCTGCCATCGCCCCCTATGCCGCTGATGCGTTCAGGATCGTTCAGATGCGTTCACAACGCGCCAATGCGCGGCGGCATGCCCCGTTGCATGCCCGCGCCCCCAAAACGCCTTGCAGGCCCGGTTTTTTGATTCAGGGGTAAGCCATGACCCAGCAACACATCGCCGCCATCCACACGCTCAAGGCCAAGCTGCGCCTGAGCGATGACGACTACCGCGCGCTGCTGCTGCACCTCACGGGCAAGAACAGCAGCAAGGCCATGAGCGTGGGCGAGCGCGCCCGCGTGCGCGACCATCTGCACGGCCTGGCCGTGCGCGCCGGCCTGGCCGCGCCCACGCGGCTGCGCCGCCAAAGCTTTGATGATGCCTACGCCGCTGCCAGCCCGCGCGAGCGCAAGGTCTGGGCGCTGTGGAACCAGCTGCACCGCCAAGGCCGCATTGCAAGCGGCGGGGCCAAGGCCCTTAACGCTTGGGTCAAGCGCCAGACCGGCGTCGATGCGCTGCGCTTTTGCAACGGCGCCCAGCTCGACGCGCTGATTGAGGCGCTCAAGCTCTGGCAGGGGCGGCCAGAACAAGAGGCACAAGAGGCGGGCCATGACTGAGCGCAAGCAGCCCAGCGCCGCCGAAGCGGGCGTGCTCGACGCCGCGCTGCCCGCCGGCCTGACCGAGGAAATGCGCGACGTGGCCTATTGCCTGTTTGAGGCATTGGTGCTCGACGATGCGCGCTGCGGCACCGCCGCCCCGGCAGGCCCCTGGCTGGCCCAGCTGCACAGCATGGCCCGCCAGGCGCTGATGCAGCTGCAACACCTGGCGCGCGAAAAAGGCGGCCGCGCCATCTACCTGGCCAAAGGCGTGGCCGTGCACCTGAGCGCGCGCGACCGCGCCATGTGCGCCGAGTTCCGCGGCAATAATTACCGCGCCCTGGCCGACCGCTACGGCCTGACGGAAATGCGCGTGCGCCAGATCGTGGACGCCTGGCAACGCGAACAGTTTGCCCGGCGCCAGGGCAAGCTGCCGGGCATTGACCCCGAGCCCGAGGATTGACGGCGCTGCACCCCATCTATTCCTGACCATCAATTCCTAAAGCGCTTTACTTAGGCGCCAGGCCCCATGCCCCGCACCATGCGGGGCATGTTTGTTTCCGCCCCCTGTATTGCCATCGCCGCCTGCGCCTTCGATGCCGCGGCGGCCATCCATGCCCAGAGCGCCCAGGGCGCCACTGACGGGCAGCCGGGGCGCGTGCTGCTGCAACTGACGCCCGCGCAGGACTTCCGCCCCAGCGACGGCCGGCCCATGGACGTGCCCGCCTGGCGCATCAACGCCGCCATTGCCCAGCGCGTCATCGCCGCCTTCAGCGCCGCGCAGCCGCCCGTCATCGACTACGAGCACCAAACCCTGCGCAGCGAGGCCAACGGCCAGCCCGCCCCGGCCGCGGGCTGGATACACGGCCTGCGCTGGATTGAGGGCCGGGGCCTGTTTGCCGAGGCTGAGCTGACCGCTCGCGCCCGCGAGCTGATTGCAGGCGGCGAGTACCGCTACTTCTCGCCCGTGCTGGAGTACGCCAGCAAAACCGGCGAAGTGCGCCGCATCCTGATGGGCGCGCTGACCAATAACCCCGCCATCCACGGCATGCAGGCCATCGACCTGATGGCCGCGGCCACCAGCAAATGGATGGCCGCCCCCAACACCCCCACCCTTGACGAGGAGAGTACGACCATGACCCTACTGCAAAAACTGCTGGCGGCCCTGGGCCTGCCCGAATCCACCAGCGAAGACGCGGCCCTGGCCGCCTGCGCCGCCCAACGCGCCCAGGCCGAGGCCGCGCGCGCAGCGCTCAGCCTGGGCGTTGACGCCAGCGCCGAGAGCGTCACCGCCGCCTGCACCAGCCTGAGCGCCCAGGCCACTGCCGCGGCCCAACCCGACCCCGCGAAGTTCGTGCCCATCGCTGCCGTGCAGGAATTGCAAGCCAGCGTGGCCGCCCTCACGGCCCGCCAGCGCGAGCGCGAGGTGGACGACCTCGTCGCCCCCGCCCTGGCCGATGGCCGCCTGCTGCCCGCGCAAGAAGCCTGGGCGCGCGATCTGGGCAAAAGCAATCTCGCCGCCCTGAGCAGCTATTTGCAAACCGCCCAGCCCATTGCCGCCCTGAGCGGCACGCAAACCCAGGGCCAGCCGCCCGCAGGCGCCGCGCCGGGTACGGGCGGCCTGAGCCGCGAGGAGCTGGCCGTGGCCGCCGCCTGCGGCCTCACCCCGGAAGTTTTTGCCAGCGGCAAACAGTAAGCAAGGAGAACACCCATGGCAGCACTCGACAAAGACCGCGCCACGCCCGAGCGCAAGGGCGACCTGGTGGCCGATCCGCTGGATGCGGGCGCCACGATTTACGCCGGGGGCATGTACGTGCTCAAGGCCGGCAAAGCCAAGCCCGCTGCGGCCAGCGACAGCGGCGCCGTGCGCGCCGTAGCCCGCAAGCGCGCCAGCGCCGCCGCAGGCGATGCGCACGTCGATGGCCTCATCAGCGTATTCCGTTTTGACAACGCCGCCAGCGGCTCGGCCATCACCCGCGCCGAGATTGGCGCCAACGCCTACGTGGTGGACGACCAGACCGTCGGCAAAACCGGCAATTGCATCGCCGGCGTGGTGCTGGACGTGGAGGACGCCGGCGTGTGGGTGCGCATCGGCGCCAAGGCTTGATTGACGACAAGGACAACCACCATGCACATCAACAACACCAACCTCAAGACGCTCTATACCGCCTTCAACGCCGCCTTCAAGCTCGGCCTGGGCCAGGCGGCCAGCCAGTACGGGCAGATTGCCACCACCGTGCCCAGCACCACCGCCGCCGAGGAATACGGCTGGCTGGGCCAATTGCCCGGCCTGCGCGAATGGCTGGGCGACCGCGTGGTGCACGCCATTGGCAACCACGGCTACACCATCAAAAACCGTCCATTTGAATTGACTGTGGGCGTGCCGCGCACGGCCATTGAGGACGACACTTACGGCGTCTACACCCCGCTGATGCAGGAGATGGGCAGCGCCGTGGCCGCCCACCCCGATCAGCTCGTCTTCGGCCTGCTCAAGGAGGGGAGCACGGCGCTGTGCTACGACGGCCAGCCGTTTTTCAGTGCGGCGCACAAGGTCATCAACGACAAGGGCAAGGAAGTCGCCGTCTCCAACCTCAGCGATGGCGGCAGCGGCCCGAGCTGGTATTTGCTGGACACGCGCCGCAGCCTCAAGCCGCTGATCTACCAGTCGCGCAAGGCTCCCACGTTCGTCAGCCTCACGGGTGAGAGCGATGAAAACGTGTTTCACCGCTCCCAGTACATCTATGGCGTGGACTGCCGCCGCAATGCCGGTTTTGGCTTCTGGCAATTGGCGCACGCCAGCAACAAGGATTTGACGGCCGAGAACCTCAAGGCCGCCATCACCGCCATGGAAACGCTCACCGGCGACCACGGCCGCCCGCTGGGCATCAGCCCCAACCTGCTGGTCGTGCCCAAGGCCTTGCGCTTTGTCGCCAAGAAGCTGCTGGAGTCCGACCAGGTGCCCAACGCCGCAGGCACAGCCACCGAATCCAACGACGTCAAGAACGTGGTGGATGTGCTGGTGGCCGACTGGCTGTAACCGCGCCCATCACCAGCACAACCGTCGTGGAGAGGACGGGCTGGCATCCCGTCACCACTGCCGCTTTTTTCCCTCTAGCCCGCCGCCTTATGCCCTACATCACCCATGCCGATTTGGCCGAGCGCCCCGGTGCGCTGGAGCTGGCCCAGGTCGCCAGCGACGAGCACGCCGATGAGGTCAGCGCCGAGCTGCTCGACGCCGCCCTGCGCGGCGCAGACACCAGTGCCTGGCCCGATGAGCAGGTGCAGGCCGCCCGCCGCGCCCTGGCGCGCATCGACGATGCCGTGCAGGACGCCGCCGCCCTGATCGACGGCTACCTGGCCAAGCGCGGCTACGCGCTGCCGCTCTCGCCCGTGCCCTCCCTGGTGCAAGCCTGGTGCCGCGCCATCGCCCGCTACCTGCTGCACAAGAACCGCCGCTCGATGGACGACAAGGACCCCATCGTGCGCGACTGGCGCGACGCCCAGCGCCTGCTGCAACAAACGGCAGACGGCAAATTCAGCCTGGGCGCCGATGACGCCGTGGCCGTGCACCAAACCGATGCGCGCTTTGCCAACCAAAACGGCCCAGACCAGCGCTGGGGCCAGCCCGATGGCGGGCGCATCTTCAGCCGCGATGAGCTGCGCGCCTGGCGCTGACAGGGGGCCGTCATGGGGTTTGAGCCATTCGACACCGGCCTGATCGTGCAGCGCCTGGTCAGTGCCGTGCCCGCCTTGCAGGCCGTGGGCAACATGGCCGATTACGCCGCCGTGCAAGAGCTGCGCAGCTTTCGCACGCCCAGCGCCTACGTGGTGTTTGGCGAGGAGCAAAACACCGGCAAGGTGCCCGCATCCATCGGCGTGTGCACGCAAGAAAGCGTGGTCGAAATCGGCGTGGTGCTGGCGCTGCGCCACTACCGCGAGCAAGGCGGCGGGCAAATGGCCACGCAAACCCGCCAGCTCATCGGCCAGGTGCGTTGCGCTCTGCTGGGCTGGCGCCCCGAGGTCAGCGGCGCGCGCGTGCTGGAGTGGCAGGCCGGGCGCGTGCTCGATTACGACGCGGGCGTGCTGCTCTTTGCCGACCGCTACGCCCTGCGCTACCTGCTGCACAAGGAGAGCACAGCATGAGCAAAACCGCCTGCACCCCCTGCGGCCCCGGCGGCCCATCGCCCGCCATCACCGTCAAGCGCGGCGACAGCATCGACTGGCACTGCCGCGTGCAAGCCGGCGGCCCCGGCGGCGGCCTGCCGCTGGACATCACCGGCTGGAGCATCGCCTGCCAGCTGCGCAGCGTGCAGCGCAACGCCGCCGCGCGCCTGGTGCATGCCTTTGCCCCCGCCATCGTCAACGCCGCCGCCGGTCAGTACCGGCTGAGCGCCAGCAACGCCCAAACCGCCGCATGGCCCGCAGGCCTGGCCGCGCTGGACGTGCGCTACACCGATGCCACAGGCCGCGTCATGCACACCGAAACCGTGGCCGTGCTCGTGTGCGAGGCCATCACCCGCTAACCCGCTTGCCAACCCACCACAACCGGAGGCACACACCATGAGCAGCCCCATCACCATCATCCACACAGGCCACGCCGCCCACACCGTCACCATCGTCGGCGTGCCCGGCCCCGCCGGGCCGCCTGGCCCGCCAGGCGCTGGCAGCGGCGGCGCGCCCCTTGTCAGCAGCGATGCCGACAACCGCATCAAGCCCGGCAGCGACGGCGGCCTGCACGTGGCCGACGCACTCGGCGACCCCGTGGCCTATTACATCCTGGCCAAGTCCTGATCCCATCAACCCCCATCAACCATCCCCCAATAGGAGCAACGCAACATGACCATGGAAACCCAAATCATCAACCTGGCCCAGACCATCGGCGCAGATATCAAGGGCCTGACCCTCAAACAAGGTGACCTGAGCGCACTGCCCACCACCGCCAAGGCCAGCTTGGTGGCCGCGCTCACCGAGCTGCACACCGCCATGCAGCAGCTCAGCGCCAGCGCCGGTGCGCAGATCGACGACAGCGCGGGCACGGGCGTGATGGATAAAACCTGGAGCGCCAATAAGTTGGTCGCCGCCATCGACGAGGCCAAGCTGGCCGTCAAAAATGATCTCACCAACGGCGCGGGCGCGGCGCTGGACACCCTCAAGGAGCTGGCCGAGGCCCTGGGGGGCGACGCCAACTTTGCCCAAACCATTGCCGCCGACATCGCCAACCGAGTGCGCTATGACCAGGCGCAGGTGCTCAGCCAAGAGCAACAAAAACAGGTCTGCGCCAACATCGGCGTGGGCGACCCCACGCACGACTACGTGGCCGACTACAACGCCGCCAAGGCCTGAGCGGAGCAGCGGCCATGACGATGCAAGAGAGCATCAGCGCGGCCTTTGCGGCCGTGGGCGCGGACATCAAGGCGCTGCGCGCGGGCCACAGCGCCGCAGCGTGGCCGCCCCTGGGCGCCGTGGTGGGGCTGGACAGTGCCGCGCCCCAGTTGGAGATCGACGGCATGCGCTTTTTGCGCGCGGGTCTGTTCGGGCCCGTGCCCGATGCCTGGCCCGCATGGGCAGGCGTACACGCCGACCTGGACAACTGGAGTGATCTGGGCAGCAACACCCTGCCATCTGCACCCAATTGCGCCGCAGTTGCAGGGCCGGTCTGGATGCTGGGCCTGTATGGCCGCGTGGTGCGCAGTGCCGACAACGGGCAGAGCTGGAGCGTCATCGCCATGCCCAGCGCCATGAGCAGCGTCCCGGTGCTGGGCGTGGCCACCGATGGTCAGGGCGTGTGGGTCGCTGTTGGCTGGGGGCGCATTGCGCGCTCTACCGATGATGGCCAATCCTGGGCCATGGTCAGCTCCTCGGTTGATCAGGGGCAGAGCCACGGCGGTTTGGCCACTGATGGCAACGGCGTCTGGCTCTACAGCCTAGGCGGTGGACGCGTGGCGCGCAGCGCCGACAACGGGCAAACCTGGGCACTGGTAGATACCGGCGCGACCGTTCATTTGAGCTGTGTGGCCACCGATGGCAGCGGCGTATGGGTTGTCGGCGGCCATGCCGGCACGCTGCGACGCAGCAGCGATCACGGCCAGAGCTGGAGCGCTCTGCCCACAGTCATGACAGGCCGCAACGTGCTTGCTCTGGCCTACAGCGCAGGCGTATGGATGGCCTCTGGCGCGGGCAATGGCGGGCATATCACCCGTTCAACCGATGGCGGGCAGGCCTGGGCATCCACTACAGGCCCGCTGCGCACAGTGACTGAGCTGACAAGCGATGGACGCGGCCTGTGGGCGGGCGCGGGTGTGGGCGGCAAGCTCATGTTCTCGCGCGATCACGGCCAGAGCTGGGCACTGGGCAACGCCCAAATGCCTGGGCACGCCGTCGCGCTGGCCACCAATGGCCGCGTCTGGCTGTTTTGCGGTCTGGGCCGGGAGCTGATGCGAGCCACGGCGCGCGTGGGCCTGCCCCAGGCGCAGCCTTATCAATATTTGCGCGTGGCATGACGCGCCAACATGGAGTGATTTTTATGCAAACCACCACCATCCAATTGCTGCGTCCGCATCGCCATGCCGGGCGCGATTACCCAGCCGGCGCGCAGCTGACGCTGCCCGCGCACAAGGCCAGCTGGCTGGTTGGCCTGGGCGTGGCTCAAAACGCCCCGGCAGCCGCGCCCGAAGGCAACCCGCCTAAAGCAAAGAAGGAGTAAGCCATGTCCAAAATTGCAGCCAAGCCGATGATCTGGAACGGCCAGGGGCCGGTCATGGTCGGGACATACGATCCGCAACGCGGTCGCCCAGACATGGGCTATCTGGTGGATATCTACAGTGTCGGCTGTGCCAACCGCACATTGACGGCCACGCCGTCGAGCGAGACCACCAAATTGGTGGAAAGCTGCTCCGGCCAGAGGTTGACCCTCAAAGAGCTCGATGGCAGCAAGGAGTTGCAGATCAGCTTGTCCATGGTGCAGTTCGACGCGCGCACCCTGGCGCAAGCCTTCTACGGCGAGGCCGTTGTCAAGCAGGCGGGCACCGTCACCGACGAGCAGTTGGCTGAGTTAAAGCCCGGCGACTACTTCTTCCTCAAATACCCGCGCTCAAAAAGCGTGGTCATCGAGGACAGCACGGGGTCTCCTAAAGCCTACATCGAAGGAACGCACTACAAGATCAGTGACGCTGCCCACAGCCGCTACCAGCTCATCGCCCACCCCGATAGCCACGCCGAGCCGCTGAAGGTCGATTACTCGTATGACGGCTACGTCAACATCGCCGCGTTCTCTAAAACGAACCTGGAGAAAGGGATCATCTTCAGCGGCCTGAATGGCGACGGCCAAAAGATACGCGTGATCATCCCCCGCATCCGATTGGCCATGAGCAATGATTTTGGCTGGATCTCCGACGAGCCATCCGAGCTGACCCTGGGCGGCCAAGCTCTGTATGCAGCCGAGCTGCAATCGGACGCCGAGTTTGGCCCGTTTATGAGGATCGATGTCATGCCCGATCTCTGATCGCCAGCACGGGCATTGACCACACCAAAAAAAACCGCGCTGGGCAAGAGCTGCTGGGCGCGGTTTTTTGTTGATGTGGCCAGGCTATCGGCGCAGCGCGCCCACGAACTGCCAAGCCGTGTAGAGGCACAGCGCCGCGAATGCGCCGCCCAGCAGCAGCCAGAAAGGCAGGCCCAGGCCATAGGCCGCAGACACGGCGGCCAGCACTACGCAGCAGAAAACGAATTTCATGAGATTGAGCATGCCCAGATGATAGGGCCAGAGAGGACGACATGGCAACGGAGTTGAAGACCAAGCTGACCATTGAGGCGCAGACCAGCGGCGGCGAAAAAATCACGCAGCTGGCCGGCGAGCTCGACGACCTGGCCCAGCAAGGAGGCAAGGCCGCGCCCCATTTCCAGGTGCTGGCCGCTGAGCTGCGCGCCCTGGCCCAGCAAAAAGAGGCTGTCGAGCAATTTGTGCGCCTCAAAGGCGAGAGCCGCGCATACGCCCAGGCTGCGCAAGAGGCCCAGGCGGCCACCCGGGCCGCGGCCCTGGCCCTGCGCGAAAAACAGCAGGCTGCCGCCCAGGCCGCCGCGGCCGAGCGGCAGGCCGGCGAGCGGCTGCAGCAGCAGCGCAGCTACCAGGATGAGCTGCGCAGCGCCATCAAGGCGCTGGCGGCCGAATACAAGGCCCAGGCCAAGGCCGCCAAGGCCTCGGGCGACAGCTCGGCGCAAACGGCCCAGCGCCTGGCCGACACGCGCGCGCAGCTGGCCGTGCTGCGCACCGAGTACAGGCAGGCTGCCGCCAGCATGCAGCAGCTGGGCGCGGCCCAGCGCGACAGCGCCCAGGCGTTGGCCGTCGCCAACAAGGCCCAGGCCGAAGCCGGCAGGCAGTTCGATGGCTTGCGCAAGAGCGCCCGCCAGGCCCAGGATGCGCTGGATGCGCACAGCATCACCTTGCAGCGCCTGCGCGATGCCATGGCCGCCGCGGGCGTCTCCGGCAAAGACCTGGCCAACCAGCAGGCACGCATTCAGCGGGACATGGGCCGCGTGAGCGAGCGCGCCACGGCGCTGGCGGCCGACTACAAAAAACTCGCCGGCGCCGCCCAGGCCTCGGGCGATGCGCAGCAGCGCAGCCACCGCAAGGTGGGCGAGGGCGTGCAGTCCATCAGCCGCCAGCTGGCCCAGCTGCGCAATGCCTACATTGGCCTGCAAGGGGCCATGGGCCTGGCGCACTCGGTCAAGGGCCTGGTCGAGACGGCCGATGCCGTGCAGGGCCTGCGCGCGCGCATCCAACTGGCCACCGGCGAGGGCGCGCTGTTTGAGCAGATGTGGCAGCGCGTGGCCGAGACGGCCCAAAGCACCAGCAGCAGCCTGCAGGCCACGGGCGATTTGTTTGCCAGCCTGACCAAGGCCGGCCAGGACGCGGGCCTGTCCACGGCGCAGGCCGCCGAGCAAAGCCTGGCCCTGGTGCAGACCATCAATCAGGCGGTGCAGGTCTCAGGCGCATCGGCTTCGGCCAGCGAGGCGGCCGTGCGCCAGCTCATCCAGGGCCTGCAGGCGGGCGTGCTGCGCGGCGATGAGTTCAATTCCGTCATGGAGCAGGCCCCGCGCCTGGCGCGCGCCCTGGCCGATGGCTTGGGCGTGACCACCGGGCAGCTGCGCAAGATGGCCGAGGCCGGCCAGCTCACAGCCGAGGCCGTCACCGGCGCGCTGCAATCGCAGGCCCAGACGCTGCAGCAAGAGTTCGGCCAGCTGCCGCAGACCGTGGGCCGCGCCATCGAAAACCTGGGCACGGCCTGGTCGCTGTTCGTCGACCGCATCAACGAGGGCACCGGCGCATCGCGCCTGCTGGCCGGTGCCATCGAGGCGCTGGCGGGCAACCTGGAGGCGGTGGCGGCCTGGGCCCTGCGCGCCGGCGCCGTGGTGGCGGCCGTGTTTGCCATCAAGGCCGTGCAAAGCGCGCGCGACTTTGCCGCGGCGGCGCTGTCCTCGGCGCGCGCGCTCGATGCCGTGGCCGCCTCGGGCAAAAGCGCCAGCGCCGCCATTAGCGCCGCGGCCGATGCCAAGCAGCGCTTTGCCAGCATTGCGCGCGGCATTGCCTACGTGGCCATTGCCGAGCAGGTGCTGCGCATCGCCTCGGCCTATGCAGAGCTGCGCCGCCAGCGTGAGCGGCAGGCCCAGGCTGAGCAACAAAACGCCAGGCTGCAGGAGCAACTGGCCCAAAGGCTGCGCGAAATCTCCGAATCCACCGGCGTGCTGGTGCAAAGCGCAGAGGAGTTTGAAGCGGCGCTGGCCTCTGGTTTGATTGTGGCCGACGAGGCCAGCGGCCAATGGCTCTCGGCCGCCCAGGCACAAGAGCGGCTGGCCCAGGCCGCGCAAAAAACCACTGCCGAGCTGACGGCCCAGGCCGCCGTCGATATCGTGGGCCAGTTCGACAAGCTGACCCAGGCCGGCAAGGATGCGGCCCAGGCGCTGGGCGAGATCGGCCAGGCCGTGGACTGGGCCGACACCACGCAGGTGGACGGCTACATCCGCGCGCTGTATGCCCTGGAGGCCGCGGGCCGCACCACGGCCGAGCAGACCGCCGCGGCCTGGCAGGCGGCCTTTGCCAAGATGAGCGGCGCGCAGCTAACCCAGGCGCTCGATGGCGTCAAGCGCGCCTATGCCGAGCTGCGCATCGGCGCCGATCAGTTTGCGCAGTTCAACGAGGCCGTGCTGGCCGAGAGCTTCAGGCGCCTGGGCCTGAGCGCCTCGCAGGCCATGGGCAGCGTGGGCCAGGCCGTGCAGGACGCCATGCAGGACATGGAGCGCATGGCCGAATCCATGCGCCTGGCAGGCGCCAGCGCCGATCAGCTCGGCCAGGCGCTGGAGCTGGCCTTTGGCCAGGCCATTGCCAAGGCCGACAGCCTGCAGGCCCTGGACGCATTGCAGGCCAAGCTGCAGGACATGGGCGCGGCGGGCAAGATCGGCGCCGAAGGCATTGCCCGCGTGCAAGCCGCGCTGGACAAGCAGCGCGCGGCCATCGAGGAGCAGCTGCCCGGCATCCAAAGCCTGGAGGAAGCCCTCAAGCAACTGGGCGTGACGCCGCAAGAGGAATTGGATCGCCTGGCGCAGAGCGCAAAGGAGGCCTTCGAATCCGTCAAAAACTCCGGCCAGGCCACGCCGCGCGAGATCAACGAGGCCTGGAAGGCGATGGCCGAGGCCGCCATCGAGGCCAACGATGGCGTGGCCGACGCCGCGCTCAAGGCAGAAGCCAAGCAGCACGGCTTTGCCATTGAGACCGACAAGGCCGGCCGGGCCATCGTCAAGTCGATGGACGAGGCCAAAGAGGCCACCGAGGGCGTGGGCAAGGCCGCCGAGCAATCGGCCGAGCAAATGGCCGAGATGGCGCGCCAGGGCTGGGATGCCAGCCGCGACCTGGCAGAGCAGGCGCGCCAGCACAATGCCGCGCTCAAGACGCTTGAAGGCAGCTGGGTCGATGCCCAGGCTGCGGCCAGCGAATACTCTGAGCAGCTGGCGCGCGTGGTTTGGCAGGCCGGGCGGGCCATTGCCGAGATGCGCGCCGAGCACGCCGCGCTGGTGGCGCAAATGGAGGCCCTGGCCGAGCAGCAGCGCCAGATCGACCTGGCCAATAACGACGCCGTGCGCGGGCTGGAGGCGCTGCGCCTGCGCTACCTGGAGCTGACGGGCGACCAGGCGGCGGCCGCGCAGCTCAAGATGCAGCTCGCCCGACAGGAAATCGATTTGAAGATTGCGCTGATGGAAATCGATTTGCAGCGCGCGCAAATCGCCGGCGACGAGACCGAGGCGCAAAAGCTGGCCCTGCAAATCAATGCGCTCAAGGAGCAGCTCGATTGGCTCAAAAAAATCCACGCCGAAGAAGAGCGCCAGCGCAAGGCCCGCGCGCGTGAAGAGGCCCGGCGCGGCGGCCAGGCCGGCAGCGGCGGCGGCGCACGCAGCGGCGCCGGCGGCCTGCCGCCGCCCGCGCCCGCGCCAGCGCCCCAGCTCCAGCCAGCCCCGCCCGTCAACATTACCCTGCACGCCCACGGCATCACCGATCCCGTGCGCCTGGCCAAGGCGATTGAGCCGGAATTGGCCCGGCTGACAAGGCTGGCCCGCTAAGCTGCCCATCAGCCGCCCATCTTCTGACACCTGTCAAAAGACCCGCCCCAATAAACCCGGCACAGTGCCCCCACTGGCCGGGTTTTGTTTTTGCAAAACGCTTTATTCATGCCCCGCGGCCAGTGCCCCCGACACTTGCCGCCATGCCATCCGTTCAACGCTTTCTCTCCGGCCACAACAACGCCGCCCGCAGCGCCGCCCTGACGGCCTCCAGCGTGCGCGCCAGCCAGGCCATTGAGCGCGTGCGGGCGCAGCGCACGGGCGGCGGGCGCGTGCGGCTGTCAGGGGCCTACAGCGGCCATGCGGCCGCGCAGGTGGAGATTGAGCTGCGCGCCGCCGGCGGCGTGCCGCGCGCCTCGCAGCCGCAGTTTGCCGGCGTGGGCAATGGCCAGCTCTCCGTGCTGGGCGTGGATGCGGCCGCACCGCTGCAGGCGCTGACGCTGACGCTGGTCGATCTGGGCGTGCCCACTGAGCATGCGCAGCTGGCGCTGCGCGAGGTGCAGATCCGCGCCCGCGCCCCGGGCGCGGCGGGCAATCAGATCCGCATCACGGTGCAGCCGCAGCTGCAGCGTGCGGCCACCGATTGGGCGCTGCTGGCCGATTGGCCCGCAGGCAGCGCCCTGCAGCAGGGCGCGCAATGGGACTGGGGCGGCCTGCCGCTGTCGGCCCAGGGGCAACTCGATGAGCGCAGCGGTCGCATCCAGATCGGCCACGACCCGCAGGTGTATCGCCCGTACCGTGTTTACAAGGATGGGTCCTGGCAGTTTGGCCTCACGCCCGCGCCCGAGCGACCGCTGCCGGCGGGCGCGCCGGTCTGGCGCGTGAGCGGCGGGTATGTGGTGACGGTCACCGATGGCCAGGCGGTGGAGACCTACGGCGACACGGCCGCGGGCCAGGCGGCGCTGGTGACGCTGTACGAGCTGCTCTCCGCGCTGGCCGGCTCGGCCCTGGTGGAGGTGGCCGGCGTGGTGGCCGCCGAGCGCGCCCTGGGCGGGCAGGCGGCGCTGGACGTGCCGCTGCGCACGCAGGCCTGGCTGCATGGCCTCTCGGGCAAGGTTGATCTCAAGGATGTGAGCGTGCCGCCGGCCGCGCCCACGCAGCAGCTGACTGTGCGCTGCATCAATGCCGATGTGGTCGGGCGCGAGCGCTGGAGCGTGCAGGGCGCGGTCTCCGGCGCACTGCCCGTGGCTGTGACCGGCCAGCGCTACCAGAGCGCGGCGGCTGATTTTTTGATCCCGGCCATTGCGCCCGCTGCCCAGGGCAGCGGCGAGGTGGGGTTTGTGTACACGCCCGCATCGCGCGGCGATGACGATGGCCTGCCCAGCGTGTGCCTGCGCCCGTTGCGCCTGGGGGCCAATGCGCGGCCGCTGACGGTGACGTTTCGGTATTCCAAACGACCGCCGGCCGAGTGTTCGTGCAGCGACATGGCCGCGCCGCGGCTGCCGCTGTCTTGTTTGGGTTTGGATGGGGAGGACGATATGGCCCTGGACGCTGCGCATCAGCAGCGCCTGCAGCTGCTTTACCAGTGGCGCCGTGATTTCGTGGCCAGCAATACGGCCAAGTACGTTGCGGTGCGCAAGGACATGGACTTTGCCGATCTGGTGACCCGGCACTTTGCAGAGGCGCTGGCTGAGATTTACGAGGTGGCCGCTGCGGCGGCCGAATGGGATGCTGCGCTGGTGGACATGCGCGCCGATTTGCAAGCCCTGGAGGGGTTGCAGTGGTCGGATTTTTCGGGCAGCAACATCAATGCACGCGACCAGATCTGGCAAACCGGCGGCAATGCGGCCATTGCCGGTGCCGCCAAGATCACCAAGCCCGGCCAACTGCTGCAGGCCGAGGACGGCGACGGCCAAGCCTGGCTGTACCAGCACCTGTCCACCACCATCGAAGACTTGGCGCGCAAGTACGCCGCGCGCATGGACTACTGCCGCACCTTGGCGGGCATCGTCCCAAAATCTAAATCCAGCAGCACAGACGCGGGCAGCTGCTGGACCGACCACGGTGGCACCCATTGGTGGGTGGACACCGAGGGCAACTATCTGCCCGCATTCACAGGCCATGCCTACATCAGCGCCAAGCGCGACGCCGATGGCAAGGTGTACAGCACGCGCGAGTTCGGGTTTGGGCTGTTAGTGGCCTGCCCGGATCGCCTCAAGGAGGGCGATCAGATCACCGTGCGCATCCACAGCGTGGACGGGCACCGGCCCTACCAGGTGGGCGATGAGGCTGTGATCAGCACCGTGGCCGCAGGCCCGGCCTGGCTGGCCGGCGGCGTGGACGGCACGGATGCGCTGACCTGGCGCGTGGCCGGCAGCGTCAGCGGCGCGCTGCCCGATTACATCGTGCCTACCGATGGAACCCCCGCGCCCATTTATCACCAGGCGGGCGCGCGCCTGCAAATGGCCCTGGGCGGCATCCCGTTTGCGCTGGGCGATACGTTCAGCCTGGCCATTGAGGCCGGGCAGTGGCGCTGGCGGCGCGATGCCGGCGCATGGTCGGCCCTGGCGGACATCCCCGCCAGCGGACAAGCGCCGCTGGCCGATGGGCTGCAGGTGCATTTTGATTCGGGCGCTGCGCCATCCTTTGCCGATGGCGACGCCTATGTGTTTGCCGTGCACCAGCCCTGGGCCGTGGGCCACGTGCGCGATGCGCACGAGCGCGCCTGGGGCTGGGCGGGCGCGGCGGCCACGCTGGAGATCGACCTGGGCGCGCCCACGCCGGTTGCGGCCCTGGCCCTGGCGCGCTACCACCTGCCCGCCGGGGCGCAGGTGCACGTGGCCATCGATGGCGGCGCGCCCCAGCTGCTGGACACCAGCGGCCCTGTGGCCGTGCTGCTGCTGCCCGCGCCCGTGCAGGCTGCGCGCCTGGTCATCAGCATCAGCGGCGCTGAGGGCGGGCACATCGGCTGGGTGTGGGCCGGTGTACCCCTGGCCACCGACCACCACGCAAGCCAGTGCCAGCGAGTGCGGCGCTGGGCCGTGGGGCGCGGCAGCGGCATCAACCCGGCCAGCCTGTACGCGGGCGCGGGCGATGGCTGGCGCCTGGCCTGGTCGCCCAGCGACGCAGCCGCCTCGCGCCTATTGCAGGCCGATCTGCAGCGGCTGCTGCCGCTGCTCGATTGGGCCCAGCAGCAGGACGAGCCGCTGATCCTGGTGCCGCACCACCGCCACCCGCAGGACGCCAGTTTGGTGCGCCTGGGCGCAGACGCCTTGGAGATCACCGACCAGCACGCCTGGCAGCCCGACGATGCGCAGCAGCGGCTGCTCTCGGCCACGCTGGATTTGGAGCCGGTGTTCGCATGATCTGCTGGCTGGACGTGGATGGCGGCGCCGATGGGCACCGCATCAGCCTGGTGCCGCCGCGCGGCGCGCCGGCCGGCGGCGCGCGCGTGCTGCCGCTGCTGGCGGGCATCTCGGCCATTGAGCGGCCGCTGTCCATCCCCGGCATCGCCGCAGCACCCACCAGCCACCTGGACGCGGCCCTGGCCAATGCCGGCGGCGCCATTACGCGGCTGTGGGGCCAGCGCCCGCCGCTGCGGCGCGCGGCGCGCATCATGGGCCGCGCCGGGCCCATCTGGCAGGGCGTGGTCACCGCGCTGGAGTTGGGCCAGCAGGCCCGCATCACGCTGGAGGCCGGGCTCGACCGCCCCCTGTCGGACAGCCTGCCACTGCGCACCAGCGCGGTCTGGGGCGGCTGGCGCGACGTGCGCGTGCTGCCCTGGGCCTGGGGCCGCGTGACGCTGGCCCCCATCCAATACAGCGACGACCAGCGCGTGTACCTGCTGGCCGACCATCCCATCGAGGGCGTGGACGAGGTCAAGCGCGACGACGTGGCCACGCAGGCCTGGGAGTGGCGCAATGCGCTGGACAGCACCGGCCACGCCGTGGCCCTGCTGGAGCTGGCCGAGCCGCTGGCCGATGGCGAGCGCCTGGCTGTGACTTTGCGCGGGCGCATGCACCCGGAGACGGGCCGGCTGCTGCAAACCCCGGCCGAGATCGTGCACGACGTGCTGGCCCGCCTGGCCGGCGCGCCCGTGGCCTGGGCCGAGCTGGACGATTGGCGCGCCCAGACCAGCGATTGGCGCTTGGGCGGCGTGCTGGCCGACAACAGCATCACGGTGCGCGCCGCTGTGGATCAGATCGTGCAAAGCGCTGGCGGCGCGTGGTCGCCCGCCATGCCCGGCATCGCCACCGCCTGGCCGCCACTGCCCGATGCGGCCGCGCCCGCGCACCCCGTAGGCCTGCGCAATGTGCGCGATGTGCAGGCCAGCACTGAGGCCGGCGGCATCGTCACCGTGCTGCGCGTGCTCTACGACTGGGACCATGCCGCCGGCCGCTACCTGCGCGCCGTGCAGCTGCGCGCGCCCGATGCGGCGCGCGAATACGGCGAGCTGGAAATGGACTGGCCCGCGCCCTGGCTGCGCAGCCCGCGCCAGGCCCAGGCTCTGGGCGCGCGCATGCTCGCCTGGCTGGCCCGGCCGCGCTGGCGCGTGAGCTGGCATCAGGACTTTGCCGACATCGCCACCGGCGCCTGGGTGGACATCGATCACCCGCTCTCGCCCATCAGCGGCCGCCAGCGCCTGGTGCATGCGCAGCTGGATTTGCAGCAAGCCAGCCTGGCCTGCAGCGTCATCGCGCCCGTGGGCGAAGCGCCTCAGATCGAGATCGTGCGGCTGTCCAGCGCTTTTGAGCCCGTGATTCAGCCGGGCATCACCGTGGAGGTGGCCGAGGGCGAGATCATTTTTACGGCCCGCGACGAGCAAGGGCGCGTGCTGGCCGGCGCGCGCATCACCCTCAACGGCCAGGCCACCAGGATTGCCGACAGCGCCGGGCGCGTGTCGTTCCCCGTGGCGCGTGGCCGGCACGTGCTGCTGATCGAGGCCGATGGCTACCCGGCCACCGAGGCCGTGGTCGTTGTGTGATGAGGCAGGCCATGCAGCATGAACGTAGACGATTCTTCCCATCCCGGCGCGTGCAGACCGTGCCGGGCCGCAGCGTTGAAATAGAGATGCAGCTGCGCCCCGGCGCCGCCGCGCCCGAGCCTGTGGCCCTGCCGCCGGCGCCGCCAGAGCCACCGGCCCCGCCGCCACCGCCACCGCCCGCCGAGGGCTGCGGCTGTGAGGTGCATGGCGCCGGCTGGCTGGTTTCGGGTGTGGAGGGGCTCAGCGAGCAGCTGCCCAATGGGCAGACGCGTTTTTACAGCCAGTGGGGCGCCAATGAATCACGCTGGACGGGCACGCCCGCGCACTACGACGCGGACGGCAACCCGCTGCCCATCCCGGCCGAGCAGTTCCATTGCCACTACGTCAAGGCCGATTACTCATCGGCAGAGCTCGGGCTGCACGCCGTACTGCAGGGCCGGGCGCTGGCCGATGCGCACTGGACGTTTCAATGGCAGGGCGGCGCGCTGGGCGAGCCCGTAGCGCCCGGTTATTACGGCGGGGTATTGCGCGTCAACACCTGGGGCAATGTGCTGCAGGTGATTGGCAGCGGCATCAGCCATGACGGCACCGAACGCATCGTCGGCCTCACCGCCTGGGCCCACTGCGGCGGCCAGCAAGTGGCTGAGCTGACGCTCGATATCTACTTCCCAGGGTTTTGATGGGCAAAAGGTAAAAAAGACGGGCGACTGCA
>JAUMYI010000275.1 GCA_030528705.1 Comamonadaceae bacterium
TGGCGCGGCGAGAGACTCGTTCAGCGTTGCCGTAGCAGGCTACCAATGCCTGGCGTCCAAGTCTGCGGCGCGCTCGCGCGGCTCCAGCAGCGCCGCGCCGCTGCGGTAGCGCAGGTTGCCGCCAGCGCCCAGGATGCGCGCTGGCGCGTGCAGCAGGGCCTGGAAGAAGCTGGCTGCATCGGCAAAGCGCCGGTGGCCGGCGAGGGCGTCCGTCTCCGACAGCAGCACGCAGCCGGCCAGCGGCCCTTGCGTGGGCAGAACCCAGTATTCGCGCTCCATGCCGCATTGGGCAAAGCACACGGCGCTGTGCAGCCAGTCGGGCAGGGCGCCTGGCTGCTCGGGCCAAGCGTGTTGGCGCGCCGCTTGCAGCATGCGGGCCTGCTGCTGGGGCCATTGCTCGATGGCAAAAAGCTCCAGCCCCACGGTATCGCCATGGCAGAACAGGCGCGCGCCGTTGTGGCTGGCGTAAGCGGCCAGCAGGCCAGCCAGCGGCGCGCCCCACAGGGTTTGGTAGAACTCCAGCAAATCCGGCTCGGGCGCGGGCTGGCTGTGGTGTTGCATGGGCAGCCAGCGGCTGGCGCCATCGGCCAAGGCATGCAGCGCCAGGCGCTGGTGCGCCTGGGCGATGGCGTGCAGGGCCGGCGGCTGGCCGGGGGCATCGCTCTGCGGCCCCTGCGGCTTTTGCGGCGGCGGCGCGGCCTCGAGCGCAGCCGCTTCGCCGGCAGGCGCGGCGCTGGCGGGCCAGGGCAGCTCGGCCAGTTCATCGCGCAGCAAGCGCGCCACGGTGTGGGCAAAGGCCTCGCCATGCAAGTCAATGGCCGCATCGGTGCCGGCCCAGTCCTGGCCGTCGAAGTGCTCTTGCGCGGCGGCCTGGGTGCGGAAGTGCAAGTCCTCGTGGCCGAGCTGGCTGAAGGTGATGGTCAGCGGCGGCTGTGCCTGGCCTTGCAGGGCCTGACTGAGAATGTCGGCCAGCATCTCCTGCCCGGCCAGCGCGGCCAGGGCCTGGATGCGCTGCAGCGCCGCGCGCTCGTGCGCCAGCCACAGGGCGATGGACTGCCTGCCCAGGCAAAAGCGCAGCAAGTCCCACCAGCCCTGCCAGGCCGGCTGCAGCGGCCCCTGGGCTTGTTGCGCCTGCAGGCGCAGGTGCAGCTGGTCGAGCAGCCAAAAGGGGCTTTGGCGCTCGGCCTGCCGGGCCAACTGCTCGAGTGGTTGGCCATCGCGTGGCGTGGCAGGGCTTGGCGTGGGCGTCATGGTTCAGGCCTGGGGCTGGCCCAGCGCGGCGGAGATCTTGCCCGCCGTGGCTTGCAGCCTGGGCGCCCAGCTCTCTTCGAGGCGGCCGCTGGGCGCGGAGATGGACAGGCCGGCCACCAGCTTGCCCTGGTCGTCGTAGATGCCCGCGGCAATGCAGTTCACGCCCAGCTCCAGCTCCTCGCGGTCTTGCGCCAGGCCGCTTTGGCGCACGCGGTGCAGCTCGCGCTCGAGCACGTCGAGCTTGGTGATGCTGTTGCGCGTATTGCCCGCCAGGCCGGTGCGTGCGGCGTAGGCGCGCACCCAGTGCGGCTCCTGCGCGGCCAGGAACAGCTTGCCGGTGGAAGTCAGGTGCAGCGGCGCATGGCCGCCGATGGCGCGCACCACTTGCATGCCCGATCGCTCGCTGAAGGCGCGCTCGATGTAGACGATCTCATCGCCCTGGTGGATGGACAGGTTGATGGCCTGCTGGGTGCTGCGGTGCAGCTCGCGCATCAGCGGCAGGGCCACGTCGCGCACGCTCAGCCGCGCCTTGACCAGATTGCCCAGCTCCAGCAAGCGCAGCCCCAGGCGGTAGCTGCCGGCCTCGGGCCGCTCCACCAGCCGCCCGATGACCAGATCGTTGAGGATGCGGTGCGCGGTCGAGGGGTGCAGGCCGGTGGCCTGGCTGATCTCCTTGAGCGAGACGGCCTGGGCATGGCTGGCCAGAAAATCCAGAATGGCGTACATGCGCTCGAAAACCTGGATGCTGGGCGTTGGCCGTGGGGGGGTGTCGTGAAGGCGCATGGCGGAGAAGTGGCGTGACGGCAGGCTGCAGGCGCCTGTTTAAAAACAATGCTCGCTGCGAAATGGGCGATCTTAGAGCCTGTTATGCGCATCCGATCAGGCCAATCCATTACAGTCTGCCATCTGCACAGCATCCAAGGCCTGAAATACAGATGAACTTCCCCAGATCTTTCGCGATGTTGAAACCTCAGGCGGAAGGCCAAGGCCAAAGCCAGGGGCAACGGGCATGAGCACGACCATCGAGCAACTCCTGCTGCAACCCGAAGGCAAGACGCTGGAGTTCAAGCGCGACCTGACTTCGCCGCGCAATGCGCTCAAGACACTGGTGGCATTCGCCAATTCGGCCGGTGGGCGTTTGGTGATTGGGGTGGATGATACGCGCCAGGTGACAGGTGTGGCCGAGCCGCTCGATGAGGAAGAGCGGATCTGCAATCTGATTGCAGACGCGATCGCTCCGCGTCTGGTGCCCCAGGTGGAGCTGGCCAGCATTGAGGGGCGAACGGTGCTGGTGGTCGAGGTCTTTCCCAGCAACTCTCGTCCGCATTATCTGAAGTCACTGGGCCCGCAGCAGGGCGTGTATGTGCGACTGGGC
>JAUMYI010000276.1 GCA_030528705.1 Comamonadaceae bacterium
AAGCGCAGCTGCCGCAGCCGGGCGCGGTGCTGGGCATAGCCGGGCTGGATGCGCTCGACCCAGGCCCAAAAGCGCGGGCCGTGGTTCATCTCGTGCAGGTGCGCCAACTCGTGCACCAGCACGTAATCGAACAGCTCGGGCGCGCACTGCGCCAGCCGCCAGTGCAGGCGGATGTCGCCGCTGGCGCTGGCGCTGCCCCAGCGGGTTTGGGCATTGGTCAGCGCCAGGCGTCTGGGGGCCACCCCCATCAGTGGCGCGAAATGCGCGCAGCGTTGCTGCAATTGCGCCAAGGCCTGCGCGCGCAGCCAGTGCTGGGCGGCCTGGGCGATGGCGCCGGCGCTGGCATCGCGGCGCAGCGGCAGGTGCAGCAATTGCCGGGCCTGGCAGGCCTCGCCGCCGCCCTGCCAGGCTGCGCGCCCGGCAATGTGCGCGCCACCGGGCAATGCCACAGGCTGGGCCAAGGGCTGCACCAGCGCGCGCCGCCCGGCCAGGCCCAAGGCGATGCGCAACAACTGACCTTGCCAGACCAGGCCGCAGCCCTCGGCCCAGGCCGGCGCTGCGCCAGCGCCCGGCGCGCTGCCCTGCAGCGCCTGCAAAGCCTGCCATTGGCCGATGAGCCAACGCGCCCGCCCCTGCAAAACGGCGTCGAGCTGCGCCGCCCCCAGCCAGTGCGGCGCGCGCACCTGCAGGCCTTGCGCGCTCACGCGCATGCCCACGCTGCGCCGCTGCGCCCCCTGCCAGTGGTAGGCCACGCGCAGCGCCTGGCCGCCATGCTGCAGCACGACGTGGCGATTGGCTTGCGGGTGCCGCCACAGCGCGCTGACCGCGCCGGCGCTTTGCGGCGGCGGCAAGGGCAGCTCAGCCTGCGGCATCGGGCGCGCTCTGCCCAGCCGCCTGGGCCTGGGCCGGGTAGGCCTGCGGATCGATGCGGCGCATCTCGGCCTCGATCCATTGCTGCACCTCGGCCATGAGCTGGGGCGCGCTCTTGCCCTCGGTGCTGATGGGCGCTCCGATGGACACGTCCACCGTGCCCGGGTATTTGACGATGGCGCGCGGCGCCCAGCAGCGCGCCGAGGCCACGGCCACCGGCACCACCAGCGCGCCCGTCTCCAGCGCCAGCCGCGCGCCGCTGGCCTTGTAGTCGCCAGCCTGGCCGCGCGGCACGCGCGTGCCTTCGGGGAACATGATGACCCAGTTGCCCAGCGCCATGACCTGCTGGCCCTGGGCCAGCACCTTGCGAAAGGAGCGAATGCCCTGCTCGCGGTCGATGTGCACCATGTCCATGCGGCCAATGCCCCAGCCGAAGAAGGGAATGGCCAGCAATTCCTTCTTGAAGACGTAGGACAGCACGACGTGGCGCAGCACCAGCGGCAGCAAAAAAGTCTCGTAGGTGGACTGGTGCTTGGCCAGCACCACGACCTTGGGCGTCTGGCCCAGCGCCTTGTCGTAGGCTGGCAAATGCTCCATGCCGCGCACGCGATGGCGGATGCCCAGCAGCCAGCGGGCGCTGCGCACGCACACGTCCAGCCAGGCCACGCCAATGCGGTAGATCGGCTCGCCGCGCACGAACAGCGCCACAACCAGCAGCACCAGGGCATAGGGCACCATGGTGGCGCCCATGAGCAGCAAATGCAGCCAGGAGCGCAGCGCCGCCCAGGCATAAGCCAGGCCGCGCGGACGCGCTGGCAACAGGCGGCGGTGTTCATTGGGGGGTGGCAAAGGGGCAGGCATGCGGGGGATGGGCTTGAGGTGGGCGGCGAGGCTGAAGCTGTTTAGCTGGCCTGGGGGGTTTGCAAGAACGGCGTGTGCTGCAGCGCATGCAGCGCCGCATCCACGATGCGCGGCGCGGTGCGCCCCAGATCGAGTTGCTCTGGCCGGATCAGCCACAGCTCGATCAGGCCAAACACCACGGATTTGAGGTACAGCGCCGCCAGCGCAATGTCCAGCGCCTGCGGCAGGCGCTGCTGCTGCACGCACAGGCGCAGCGCGCTGTGGATTTGTTCGCGCCACATGTCCTGGTAGCGATCCATCACGCCCAAAATGGCGGCATTGTCCTCCGTGTGCTCGCACTTGAGGTACAGGATGCGGCAGAACTTGTGGTGCTGCGCATTGTGTTCGATGCGCTCGAAGTTGTTCAGCAGCGCCTGGCGCAGGCTTTGCAGCATGTCCGGCGCCTGATTGCGGATGTCCTCTGCCAGGCTGTGGCTGAGGTCTTCAAAAATGTGCTGAAACAGCGCATCGAACAAGTCCTCCTTGTTCTTGAAGTGCCAGTACAGCGCGCCGCGCGTCACGCCGGCGCATTGCGCAATTTCGTTGAGCGAGGCGCGCGAGACGCCGCGCTGGTCGAACACGTCCAGCGCGGCGCGCATCAGCTGCTCGCGGGTTTCCTGGGCCTGGGCTTTGGTTCTGCGCATGTCGGGAATTTCAAAACGCGGGGGGCGGCGGCGCCCTTGCAGGCCATGCTGCGAAGGCTTGTGGCCGCTGCGAGGCGAGATTATAAATTCATGAATGTATGTATATTTCCGGCAAAGCCCCGCTGCTCGATTTAAACATCCATTCATGCATGTATATAATTCGCCGGGCTTGATCGGGGCCGGCCCAAGCCCGGCCTA
>JAUMYI010000277.1 GCA_030528705.1 Comamonadaceae bacterium
GACAGCCCTGCCGCACCGAGTTGCGTGGGCCATCGGCCGATGGAAAACGCGGCGTTGACGCCATGCGGCAAATGCTTCACCATGCGGCGCGCCCTCTCCGCCCTGTCGGGGCCCGAGGCGCTGGAGTGGCCGAGATCAGATCAATTGTTTGTGTCAATGGGCGCTCACTGGCCTATTGATTTTTTTCAGGGCGGCCGCAGCTGCCCGGTATCTTATTTTTCGCAAGCACAAGGAGTTCGTATCAATGATTGCCCAGGAACTGGAAGTCAGCTTGCAAAAGGCTTTTGTCGAGGCGCGAGAAAAGCGCCATGAGTTCGTCACCGTCGAGCACCTGCTACTGGCCCTGCTGGACAACCCCAGCGCGGCCGAAGTGCTGCGCGCCTGCAAGGCCAACATCGAAGAGCTGCGCAGCGCGCTGACGGGCTTCATCGACGGCAACATGCCGCAAGTGGGCGGCAGCGATGAGGTCGATACCCAACCCACGCTGGGCTTTCAGCGGGTCGTGCAGCGCGCCATCATGCACGTGCAGTCCACCGGCAATGGCAAGAAGGAGGTCGTGGGCGCCAATGTGCTGGTGGCCATTTTTGGCGAGAAGGACTCGCACGCGGCCTACTTCCTGCAACTGCAAAACATCACCCGGCTGGACGTGGTGAATTTCATCGCGCACGGCATTCGCAAGGACGAGGCCGGTGACAAGGCCGGCAGCGCCGAGGCCATGGGCGGCTCGGAGGAAGGCCAGCAGCCCAGTGGCGAGCGCGGCGAGAAGCTCAGTCCGCTGGAGCAGTACACCGTCAATTTGAACCAGGCCGCGGCCCAGGGCCGCATTGATCCGCTGATCGGGCGCCAGCAGGAGGTCGAGCGCACCATCCAGGTGCTGTGCCGCCGCCGCAAGAACAACCCGCTGCTGGTGGGCGAGGCCGGCGTGGGCAAGACCGCCATCGCCGAGGGCCTGGCCTGGCGCATCACGCAAAAGGACGTGCCCGAGGTGCTGGAAAACGCCACCGTGTACGCGCTGGACATGGGCGCGCTGCTGGCGGGCACCAAGTACCGCGGCGACTTCGAGCAGCGCCTCAAGGGCGTGCTCAAAAGCCTGCGCGAAAAGCCCGATGCAGTGCTGTTCATCGACGAAATCCACACCCTGATCGGCGCGGGCGCGGCCTCGGGCGGCACGCTCGATGCCTCCAACCTGCTCAAGCCGGCGCTCTCCAGCGGCCAGCTCAAGTGCATCGGCGCGACCACCTTCACCGAGTACCGCGGCATCTTCGAGAAGGATGCGGCGCTGTCGCGGCGCTTCCAGAAGATCGACGTGGTCGAGCCCAGCGTGGCCGAGACCGTGGACATCCTCAAGGGCCTCAAGAGCCGCTTCGAAGAGCACCACGGCGTGAAATACGCCAATGCCGCCTTGCAGGCCGCGGCCGAGCTTTCGGCGCGCTACATCAACGACCGCCAGCTGCCCGACAAGGCCATTGACGTGATCGACGAGGCCGGCGCGGCGCAGCGCATCCTCGCGCCCTCCAAGCGCCGCAAGACCATCGGCAAGGCCGAGATCGAGGAGATCGTTGCCAAGATCGCGCGCATCCCGCCGGCGGCCGTCTCGCAGGACGACCGCAGCAAGCTCAAGACCCTGGAGCGTGACCTCAAGAGCGTGGTGTTCGGCCAGGACGGCGCGCTGGAGGCCCTGGCCAGCGCCATCAAAATGGCGCGCTCGGGCCTGGGCAAGCCCGACAAGCCCATTGGCGCCTTCCTGTTCTCGGGCCCGACCGGCGTGGGCAAGACCGAGGCCGCGCGCCAGCTGGCCTACATCATGGGCATCGAGCTGATCCGCTTCGACATGTCCGAATACATGGAGCCGCACGCCGTCAGCCGCCTCATCGGCGCGCCGCCGGGCTACGTGGGCTTCGACCAAGGCGGCCTGCTCACCGAGGCCGTGACCAAGAAGCCGCACGCCGTGCTGCTGCTCGACGAGATCGAAAAGGCCCACCCCAGCATCTACAACATCTTGCTGCAGGTGATGGACCACGGCACGCTGACGGACAACAACGGCCGCAAGGCCGACTTCCGCAACGTCATCATCATCATGACGACCAATGCCGGCGCTGAGACCATGAACAAGGCCAGCATCGGCTTTACCAACCCGCGCCAGGCTGGCGACGAAATGGGCGACATCAAGCGCATGTTCACGCCCGAGTTCCGCAACCGGCTCGACGCCATCGTCAGCTTCCGCCCGCTGGACGAGCAAATCATCTTGCGCGTGGTGGACAAGTTCCTGCTGCAACTCGAAAGCCAACTGGCCGAGAAAAAGGTCGAGGCCAGCTTCACCGACGAGCTGCGCAAGTACCTGGCCAAGAAAGGCTTTGACCCGCTGATGGGCGCGCGCCCCATGCAGCGCCTGATCCAGGACACGATCCGCAAATCGCTGGCCGACGAGCTGCTGTTTGGCGGCCTGGCCGATGGCGGGCGCGTGGTCATCGGCCTCAAGCAGGTGGACGATGGCCAGGGCGGCGTCAAGGACGAAGTGCAACTGGACATCACGCCGCTCAAGAAAGAGGCCAAGCCCAAGCCGGAGGAAGAGGAAACCGCCGCCGAATGAGC